>NZ_JTEV01000012.1 GCF_000786105.1 Bdellovibrio sp. ArHS | reverse complement strand
CTAACTGGCCTGCGTTGAACGCGCCAGGGTTAGGAAAAGTCCCCTGGCACCTTTTTAGTTGTAGCCGTTTTGGTGGGCTTGGTCGAAGCTGGGGAAGAAGACGCGTTTCCAGACGGGGATGCTGGCAGAATCTTCGGGCGGGACGACTTTTTTAAGTTCGAAGTCGCCGATCAGGTTGCGGCCGACTTGGTTTTGCACACGCATGCGGAACTCATAAGGGATTTCGGTGTTTTTGAATTCGTTTGAAAAAAGACCTCGGCGGTTGTCGTAAGCTTCTTTTGAGGCCTTGCTGTAATCCGAAACGATGCGCTTGTCGAAGGGGTAAATGAAGTACATCGCCCCCCATCCTAACCGCAGCATCTCAAGATTAATGTCTTTTCCGTTTCTTAAAAGGCGTCCCAACACACGACCGTGCTTATCGACTTGGCTGTCATCAGAAAGCGTTATAATACTTCCGACCGGGGCAAGTTTCAGAAGAACATCGCGAGCCTTTAAAGCAGCCTCGCCTTGAGTGCTCTTGTAAAAATCAACTTCGGGAGTGTCGACTCCCAGCAGACGGACTTTGTATTTTTGCGAGTCGGCAACACCTGTTGCCGTGAGCGTGTCGCCGTCGTGAACGCTGACCACCCGAATTTGAAGATCCGCAAAAACAGAAAACGGAAGCAGAAAAAGAATAATGAAAAGAAAATGGCGCATGGCTCTTTTTAAGTCTTTTAAACTTTTAACGCCAAAACTTTTGCTATCCTGGAAGAAACTACAAGGCTGACTAAAAGCTGGCGATTATTTAAACAAGCGTACACCGGGGATTCGTCAAAAGATGTGATTTGATTTTGGCCCATTTCTTTGGTGAGGCGCTTAAAATAGCCTTGTCGATCAGTTTAACCGAGTACCCGAGTTCGAGGGCGCCATAAGCTGTGGCTTGCACACAGGCCGTTCCATCCTGGCCGACGATGGCGATTTCCTCAACGCCGCTGTCCTGAAGAAGCTGGTGAAGGTTCGTCGATTTAAAAGTATTTTGAGTGTTTTTCTGAAGTATTTTTGTATTTCTAATCTGCAAACGAGGATCGAAAATGGCATTAGGATCTGACCGCAAGCCGGCCCCTTTAAAAAAGAGTTTAAGCACCCACTTTTCGGGAAGACTTTCGAAAAAATGCTGAATGAAAAAAACTTCTTCGCCGTCGATGAGGGCCTGTTCAGTCAGACGATTGACGTTGGCGATCGCCTGCGTAGCGGCTGCCTCTGAAGCATTTAGTTTCAAATAACAAATCTGTAAATCAATGACCAGAAGAGCTTTTTTCATAGATAAGATAATAGAAAGGATCACAGGTTTTGTCTTTAGATAATGCTAAATAAAATGAAAAACAGGGGAAGGGTTTAGGCGGCAAGCCCTTTAACAAAGTCGACCGAAAGTTTTTCTGCAAGGTTGAGAGAGGTTTTATTATAGGCGGATTTTTCCGCAAACCCCATCAGCATGCCGACAAGTTTCTCATTGATGATGATAGGAGAAATCGTAACGTGATCAGGAATTCGGCCCTGATTCCAGTCTTCAAAAAACTTCTCGTTGATTTCATTAAGAGAAATATATCCGTGGAATGGCTTTTGCGTTGACGCCACAATGTTAAAAATACTGGGAGTTCGCAGAGGAAAACGCATCGACGTATCCTTCATGCCCTGAAAATTTTCATCCCAGGCAAAGGCCGTCAATTGAGTTTCCTGCTCATCCAAGGTCAAGATCATCGACTTTTCAAAATGCACTTTCATTTCACTTAAGATGTGTTTCACTCTTTCATTCAGAAGAACAGCGTTCTTCTTTTTCACTTTTTCCAAAGCAAAATTTCCCAAGGCGACTGGATTGATCGTGGGACGGGCGACGCCTGCAGGACGAGGAACGATAGGAATAGGTTTATTCCCAAAGCTATCCTCAAATGCTGGCGGTGAATCGTTTTTTGGCGGCGGCGGAGGTGGAATCTTTTTCTTAGCCGTATCCGAAGCGGCGGCGACGGGACCAAGTTCCTCAGTCACCGGTTCTGCTTGTAATACGATCTCATCCACTTGAGTTTTTGGTTCAGAGCCTTCCGCAAATTTGACGATTTCAGAGGAAGTCGAGGATTCTGCCGCAGGTTCGGCAGCGGCAAGAGCTTCAAGACGAATCACCGTCGGGCCATCAAAAAGTCCGTCCAAGCCTTCTTCAGAAGGGGATGGATCTAATGCGATTTCTTCCAGGCTTGAGGGGGTGTTGTTGTTTTGCGCGACACCGAGATCTTCAAATGAAAAACTGTCTTTGGGGCTTTGTGTGGCAACTGTGGCGACAGAAAAATCCATTCCCTCAGGGGCTTCTTCGCTAACCATGGGGGAGGAAGAAGTTGCCGCGATCGGAGCCGCGGATGCCGAAGCAGGATGAAGTTGATTCCAAACCTGTTCAAGACTGTCAAAGTGAGCTAGAACCAAAATCGCCGAAGGTGTTTGAGGAAAATCCTGTGGCGGTTGAAGACAAGCTACGATGAGTGAGCCATCCCACTCCGCCACAGGCAGACACTCCGCAGACCACGGGTAATGGGTCGCCCACTTTGCGAACATTTCCTGGGAAACGGAAGTCTCTGTAAAAAATCGTGACTGAAGTTTTGGTAGTTTGTAGTGATCTTGTGCCCAATTTAAATACAACTCAGAACTGAGGCGTTGTTCCTTTAAGGCATAACCCAAAAGGCTTAGATTCGAACCACTTTGTTCAAAAGATTCGTTAAGTCCTTGAAGTTGCTCTTTAAAATGTTCAAACCAGGCATGAATACTCATCTGGATGTTTATCGGAATTTTGAGCCAGAACATTAAGAATCCGAGGTCCAGTCCGGGTCTAAGGTTCTGAAACCCATTTTAAACGCTTTTAAGGGTTGTAGAATTTGCATCTCTGTTAACGCAATAGACGGCCGTGCAGAGCAAATATTCTTAGAAGTTTTCAATACTTAAGAACTGTGATAGGTTCCCCCAACTTATGAGTCAAAGCCGAGTCTTTCATTATTTCGACCACAATGCCACGACCCCTGTTTGCACAGAGGTTCTGGAGGCGTTGCCGGAACTAGCGCAAGCATGGGGAAATCCCAGTTCCATCCATTGGGGCGGTCGAATGCCAAAAAATGTTTTGCGTGACGCCCGTAAGGCGATGGCCGAGGCGATTCATGCAAGTCCTTTAGAAATTATTTTTACTTCCGGCGGAAGTGAAAGCAACAACACCGTTATCAAGGGGCTTTTTGATTACTATCAGACGGCGCAGTTTCTGACTCCGGAACAACGCCGACGCACTCACTATATGACTTCCACCGTCGAGCATCCCAGTGTGATGAAAGCCATGTTGCACTTGCAATCTTTGGGGGCTCGGGTGGATTTCATTCCGGTGAATCGTCAGGGCGAGATCGATTTGAAATTTTACGAAGCGCATTTAAGTGAAGAGACCGCGCTGGTTTCAGTCATGTTGGCGAACAACGAAACGGGGACTTTGTTCCCGATTCAGCGTATGGCCGAAATGGCTCACGCAAAAGGAGCTTTGTTTCACACCGACGCGGTTCAGGGATTTGGAAAAATTCCTGTGAACGTGCACGAACTGGGCGTGGACTTCGCCTCATTTTCGGGTCACAAATTCTATTCACTCAAAGGCACGGGCGTTCTTTATTCGCGCAAGGGCAGTAACGTCAGTTCATTGATTCACGGTGGAGGTCAGGAAAGACATCGCCGTGGAGGCACAGAAAACACTTTGGGGATCGGGGCCTTGGGACTTGTCGCCAAACGCGCGTCACTGATTCCGCAAAAAGCCGAATCCTTGGCGAAGCTTCGTGACCATATGGAAAAAAGAATTTTATCCGAGATCGAAGACGTCACGCTCACAGCTGGCGAATCCGCACGTCTTCCCAACACCAGTTCCTTGGTTCTTCAAGGTGTCGACGGCGAAACAATGCTTATGTCGTTGGATATAAAGGGTTACGCGGTTTCGACGGGAGCGGCTTGCTCAAGCGGAAATCCAGAACCTAGTCCCGTATTGTTAGCGATGGGTTTGTCGCGGGCGGAAGCACAAAACAGCTTGCGGGTCAGTCTGGGATGGGACACCACAGAAGAAGAAGTAGACGGTTTTATTGAAGCATTAAAAGTCGTCGTGGCACGACTGCGATCCTTAAACAACAGCGAAGGAGATTCTTATCATGTCTAAGGGAAGGGTCCTTGTTGCTATGAGCGGAGGCGTGGACAGTTCTGCCGCGGCTGCGCTCTTGGTCGAACAGGGGTATGAGGTTATTGGGGCAACAATGCAAGTTTGGGATTACTCCACTTGCGATATCGAAGAGGGTAATGGCACTTGTTGTTCCAGCATCGATGTGGATGACGCGCGGGCCGTGGCCGATCGTCTGGGAATTCCATTTTACGTTCTTAATTGCGAGGCGAAGTTTCGCGCGGCGGTGATCGATCCTTTTCTTAAAGCTTATCTTGAGGGACAGACGCCGCTGCCTTGTGTGAACTGCAACACCTATTTAAAATTTGACCATCTGGTCAAGAAGATGCGCGAATTAGAGTGTGATTATCTCGCAACCGGGCACTACGCAAAAATCGTTTATGACGAAAAGGGTAAAGCGTCTATTCACACATCGACGGATGACTGGAAAGATCAAACATATTTCCTTTTCACAATAGATCCAGAACTAGTGCCGAAACTTTTGTTCCCTGTCGGGGATATGAAAAAGCCCGAGGTTCGCGCCTATTCAGAAAGTCGTGGTTTGGTGACCGCCCGAAAGAAGGATTCTCAAGGGATCTGTTTTGTCGGCAATCAAGGTTATCAAAACTTTATCAAGGGTCAGGTTGACAAGAGCATCCTGGACTCCAAAAAAGGTGTGATCAAACGATATCCAACGGGGGAAGTGATGGCTTCTCACGAGGGCATTCATAACTTCACTATCGGCCAAAGCAAAGGCCTGGGGATGGATCATCACGAAAAACTTTTTGTGATCAAGATCGAGGCTTCCGACAATACCGTTTGGGTTGGCGATGAAGTGCATCTGAATGCTGACGAAGTGACTGTCGTAGAGCCGAAGCTTTTAGGCGAAGTTCATGATGGCGAAATCATGAATGTGAAGATCCGCTATCAGCACAAGGGTTCATTGGCTCAGGTTTTCAAGACGGACACCGGTTATAAATTAAAATTTCAAGAGCCTCAGCGCGCTGTAACACCCGGACAGGCGGCGGTGTTTTATCGTGGCAAAGAGTTAGTGGGGGGCGGATGGATCATTCTGTAAAGTATCAGGTTCATACATTCGGTTGTAAGGTGAACACCTATGACACGGGGTTGATTCAAAAAAATCTCAACGCCAACGGTTTTGCTCCGATCATTTCGGGTGAAAAGACGGCGCGCGTTCATGTCCTGAATACCTGCGCGGTGACGGCCGAAGCGACGAAAGAGGCTCTTCGCTATATTCGTCGCCTTAAAGTCAAAGATCCTTTCTGCACAGTTGTGGTTACGGGGTGTGCGGCGCAAGTCGATACCGGCTCATTTTCGAATCTGCCGGGAGCTGATCTGGTCGTTGCGAATTCTCATAAAGGGTCTTTGCCGGAACTTTTAAATAAACATTTTCGCGGCGAACTGACCGAGAAGGTTTTTAAATCCAATATCTTTAAAAAAGAAGACTTAGAAGCCGGCGGCGGTATCGAGAAGAATCACACCCGCACTTTTTTAAAGATTCAGGATGGCTGCAATAGCTTTTGCACTTACTGTATTATTCCCTATGCGCGCGGGAAAAGCCGCTCTATTCCGGTCGCTGATCTAGTTCAGCGCGTGAATGATCTTTATGCCGAAGGTTCGCGTGAAGTCGTCCTCACTGGCGTGCATATCGGGGATTACGAAGATGAGGTCAGTGGCAAGAAATACGTGATGGAAGATTTAATCGAAAATCTTTTGGCGCGTACGAAAATGCCGCGCTTTCGTTTGTCGAGCCTAGAACCTGTTGAAGTTTCAGAAAGACTTTTGGAACTTTATCAGGATCCGCGCCTGTGTCCTCATTTTCACATGAGCATTCAAAGCGCCAATACTGATGTTCTTTTCCATATGAAGCGTAAATACACGCAAGAGGATGTGCGAAATTCGCTCAACGCGATTGCCAAAAAAGTTCCGAACTCTTTTGTCGGTATGGATGTGATTGTCGGTTTTCCTACGGAAACGGAAGAACAATTCCAAGACACCTATAACACCCTGGCTGAGCTTCCCTGGACGAAGATTCACGTCTTTCCCTACAGCGAAAGACAGGGGACCCGAGCGGCGGCGATGGATGTTTCCGTTTATCCTCATGTTCGTGCGGAAAGAGCGGCGCGCCTGCGTGATTTGAGTCTTTCCCGGTACGCGGATTTGGCGAAGTCGCAAGTCGGGTTGGTGAAGAAAGTATTGATTCTGAAGAATGCGGCGAAAGGTGGTCAGGGGCTAAGCCATGACTACTGGCCGGTGGATATTTTGGGCGCCGACAGCTTTATTGATCACTGGGCAGGACAAGAAATCGACGTGAAGATTTCTGGTTATGATCATTCCAACAAGCAACACATGGAAGGTCATTTGATTGGCGAGGTGGTGCCGTGACACATCTTGAAAAAAGGCTGGGTTATAGTTTTAAAAACTCGGCCCTGCTACAGCGAGCTCTGACTCACAAGAGTTACGCCAATGAGTTAAAAAATGCGACGGAACACAACGAGAAGCTGGAATTCCTTGGCGACGCCGTTTTGGATCTGGTGGTCGGGGAATTCTTGTTTGAGAAATTCCCAGAGGATACCGAAGGCGGGCTTTCGAAAAAACGCGCCAGCATCGTCAACGAAGAAGTTTTGTCAGAACTCGCTTTGGATATGGAGCTGAATAAACTTATGCATCTGGGAAAGGGCGAGACCATGACCGGGGGCGCGCAAAAGCCCCGCTTGATTGCCTCCTCTTTTGAAGCGATCGTGGGTGCGATGTATTTGGACGGCGGTTTTGAGGTTGTGAAAAAGTTTATCCGCGGTGAGTTTACCACGTTGACGGAAAAGGTCTGTGGTACCGAGGATTTTGAAAGAGATTATAAAACACGCCTTCAGGAACTGGTGCAAAAGTCCCTCAAAGAAACGCCTCGCTACGAGGTGTTGGCGGAAGAGGGACCACCGCATGACAGACAGTTTTTGGTGTGTGTGAAAATTAAAGAAGATGTTTGGGCCCAAGGGCGAGGGCGCAGTAAGAAAAATGCAGAGCAATCTGCGGCAAAACAAGCCCTGGAAATGAAGTATAAGGAGACAAATTAAAATGGGTTATAAAGCTGGATTTTTGGGATTGATTGGACAACCCAACGCAGGGAAAAGCACTTTGATGAACTACCTTGTGGATGAAAAAGTCTCTATCGTATCAGCAAAACCGCAAACGACACGCCGTCGTATTCTGGGTATCTGGAGCACGGAACAGGGGCAGATTGTTTTTGTCGATGCTCCCGGTATTATTAAAGCGGATAAAGGTCTGAATAATTTTTTGGCGAAAGAGGCCGAAGAAGTTATTGCGGATTCTGACGCGCTCTTGGCGATCGTCAGTGTCGATGAAGGCAAGCCTGAAGACGCAGAAAAAATTCTGGATTTGGTTTCGAAAAGTGGCAAACCTTGGATTGGCATCGTAACGAAAGCGGATATCGAAGAAAAAGCTCATCGCGTCCTGATTCTGAAAAAAATGATTGAAGATCGCGGCGGAAAGGCGATGTCTGTTTCCGTTAAGGATTCTTTGAACGATCAGGAAGAGCGTGAGGCTATGCTGATTGAGTTCTTAGAACTTCTGCCTGAAACACCGGCGCCACTTTATGATGTCGAGCTTTTCACAAATGAAAACGTGCGTGAAATGGCGGCAGAGATCATCCGTGAAAAGTGTTTTGAGTCTTTGCATCAGGAGATTCCGTATTCGCTTGCTGTGCGTATCATAAAATTTGATGAAAGTGCTGAACCCGTTCCGAAGATCTTTGCCGAGATCATCGTTTCCAAAGACAGCCACAAAGCAATCGTCATTGGTAAAGAAGCCAAGGTGATCAAGCAAATCGGCATGGATGCTCGTAAAGAAATTGAAAAACTAATGGGTGAAAAAATATTCCTCGACCTTCAAGTCATCGCGAAGCCTGAGTGGTTTGAGAACAAAAGAATGATGAAGGAGCTGGGTTATGCAACCAAATCTGAAAACTGAGTTTGCGCCCAAGGTGGCCATTATCGGCCGCCCGAATGTAGGAAAATCAACCTTGTTTAATATTATTACCGAGACTCGCAAAGCCGTCGTGAAAGACCAGGCCGGTGTGACTCGTGATATTATCATTGAGCCTGTGGATATCTGGGGAAAACAATTCGACTTGATTGATACCGGAGGTATCACTGAGGCGGGCGATATTTTCTCGAAGTTGATCCGTGAGCAAGTGACTGAATTTTTGCATTCCGTGGATCTGATTATTGCCGTGATGGATGGCCGGGCGGGATTGGTTCCCGAAGACCGCGATATTATCCGTGTCGCCAAACAGACGGGAAAACCCTTTCTGCTGGTGATCAACAAGGTTGATAAAGTAACCGAAGAAGAAATCGCCAAGGCTGATTTCTATGAGTTCGGCGTCGATATTATCTCGGCGTCCTTCGAACAACGTCGCGGCCTTTCCGACATCCTGGAATGGGTGACTAAGCAGATTCCGGAAAATCCTGGAACGCTTAAAGAGGGGATGAATATCGCCATCGTTGGTAAACCGAACGTGGGCAAAAGTTCCATCTGCAACTGTATTTTGGGTGCAAAACGTATGATCGTTTCAGACGTCGCGGGAACAACCATCGACTCGGTCGATTCCCCTTTCATCTTTAACGGACGAAAGTACACCTTGGTGGATACGGCGGGTCTGCGTAAATCCGCCAAGCGGGAAGAGGGGCTCGAAATTATTTCCGCTTTCAAATCTCAGGAAGCCATTCGTCGCGCAGACATCGTCTTGTTGATGGTGGACGGCACCCTTGGTCCCACGGATCAGGATGCGAGAATCATGCAGGCGATCCTGGAAGATCATAAAGGTGTGATCCTGGTTGCCAATAAATCTGACTTGGGCGGTAAAGAAGTTCCTGAATATCGCAAGACCTTCCGCGAACAAGTAGAACGCGTGTTCCACTTCTTTAAAGATGTTCACGTGGTGTTCACAAGTGCGAAAACGGAACAGGGTATCGGCGATCTTTTTGAGATGATCGAAAAAGTTTCTGATCAAATGAATTTCCGTGTGCCGACGTCGGAACTGAATGACTTCTTCTTTGAGACAATTCGCAAAGCGCCGGCGCCAGTGTGGGGAACGACGAACGTGAAGTTCTACTATTTGACTCAGACGTATCAACGTCCTCCGGCCTTTATTGCGTTTGCCAATCATCCTGACGGTGTGACAAATTCTTATCGTCGCTTCTTGATTAAAAACATCAAAGAGCGTTGGAATTTGCATGGGATGCCGATTCGCATCTTCTGTATGAAGTCTCGTCGAGGTAGCGAGTAATGATGAAACGCGGCTCGTGGCGAACACGCTTTGGATTTTATCTTTTGGCCATTGGTTCCGCCTGTGGTCTGGGAAATCTTTGGCGTTTTCCCTACGTGGTGGGTGAAAACGGTGGCGGCGCTTTTATCTTGATCTATGTTTTCATGTCTTTAGCAATTGGCGCTCCGATGTTGATTGCAGAGCTGATGATGGGGAAAAACAGCCGTCGATCCGTGATTGTTGCAACTCAACAGTTGGGACAAAAAGCTGGCAAGGGGTTTCGTTGGGCGGGGCGCCTGGCGGTGATCTTAAGCATCGTTGTGCTGTCGTACTATGCGGTTATCAGCGGCTGGGTGCTGCACTTTATGACCCAGTTCCTGATCTCTCTTTTCAGTCCGCCAGAGATGGTGACGGCGAAAACCAATTTGGCGGCGCTAATGTCCAATGGCTGGCTGCAACTTATGCTGGCAAGTGCGCATTTGCTGATTACCGTTGTGGTTGTGGTGAAAGGTGTGCAAGAGGGGCTTGAAAAATTCATCAGCTACACGATGCCCCTTTTTGCGATTTTGGTTTTTGTTCTGGTGATGCGCTCGTTCTCGTTGCCTTCGACACCAGAAGTTTTGCGTTTTCTGTTTTATCCTGACTTTTCAAAATTGACGTGGGCCTCTTTGAATCACGCTCTGGGACATGTGTTTTTCACTCTGTCGGTTGGTTTTGGTACCATGGTGACGTTCGGTTCTTATATGCGCGAAGAAGACCATGCGCCGACGGCGGG
Organism: Bdellovibrio sp. ArHS; assembly: GCF_000786105.1. Classification (NCBI taxonomy): domain Bacteria; kingdom Pseudomonadati; phylum Bdellovibrionota; class Bdellovibrionia; order Bdellovibrionales; family Pseudobdellovibrionaceae; genus Bdellovibrio; species Bdellovibrio sp. ArHS. Next base: position 163,364 of record NZ_JTEV01000012.1, on the reverse strand, counting down.
TTTTCGGGTGACGTTGGTGGATACGGCGATTTCGCTGATTGCCGTTGTGATGATCTTTCCCGTCGCCTTTCAGGCGACCAATGTTCCTTTGACAGACCCCGCTTTGATGTTTGAGGTTTTGCCGCGCTATCTTTTGGGAATTCGTGGTGGAACACTTTTCGGACTGGCTTTTTTTGCCTGTCTTTATATGGCGGCGTTAAACGCCAGCATTGGTCTTTTAGAGGTCGTTGTTTCTAACTGGGTGGATGCTCAGAAGACGATGGGGCGAGGTAAGGCCACGTGGTATTCCGGCTTGGTGGCGCTGGTGCTGACCTTGCTTCCGGCTCTTTCAAGTTCTGTTTTTAAAAATGTGCGAGTGGCTGGTAGATCGGTGATTGAGTCTTTGGATTCGTTGTTAATCAACTGGGCGCTTCCGGTGATTGCTTTGAGTGTTTTGGTTGCCTATAATTTAGGAACAACAGAAAAAGAAAAAGAACTGAGTTTTGTCGACAAAGACAAGTTCGTTTCTTATAGCATGTATCCGCATTGGAGCTTTACGTTGCGTTGGGCAGCCCCAGGAGTCATTATTCTAGGGCTTTTGCTGCAAACAATAGGCGTCTTCTTAGAAGTTCATCCCTAAGATGAAAAGGAAGTTGTAAAAGTCTCCGGTCAAATTTTTATCCAGCTTCTCGGACCCATCCACATAAGACTTATTCTCGTCGCTAAAATTCACGTAGTGATAAGTCCCTTGGATTCCCAGATAAGCTTTCTTTCGCATTAAAGGAATTTCTAGACCGGCACCTAAATCAAAACCCATCGTTGAGTCTCGGGAAAATCCATCCAGGCCCGCAATCGTATAGGTGCGATAGAATTGCGCCAAGCCGCCAAGAATATAAGGATTCAAATCAGCCAGACCACGGGTCACGTTCTGAGTATTTAGGTAATACTTCAAGTCCACGTTGACAGAGGTGATTGACACGTTCCCGGTATAGGTTTGCGATTGATTGTTCACTGTGAACTTAACGGCGTGATCACCCGTTTGAAAACCCAACGTCATTGCTAAGCGCAAATCAAAGAAGTAGCTTAAGAAAATTCCAAAAGTCGGCGCGGCCTCATAAGCATCGGCAAAGTTACCCGTAAAACCGCGATAACCCCCGGCGAGGCCAATCGTAAAGAAGCGACCGTTGCGGAAAAAGTTGATATCCGCCTCTTCGTCGGACTCTTCATCAAATTCACTATAGTCGGTGAAGGGATCGTAAGCTTCGTCGGGGTCGACCTGAGAAAGAAGATAGGATTTGTGATCCGATTGGGCGAGTGCCAGTGAAGGCGCTGCGAAAGTGCCCAATAGGAAAGCCAGAAGTATAAGCTGAAAAGTGGATGCGGTTTTCACAAAGGTCCCCCTCTGAATATTATCGAATAAAAGGGGGTAAAACTTCAAAAAAAAGTATCAAAACGAAGTCCAGACTTCGCGCTTTGTCTCAATCTGAAACGGATGCATCATAATTTTTCGCCGAGCCTGTGAAATCACTGGTTTTTTGTCGAATTTAAAGGGGCTCGGCCAAGGCTTTTTCGACGGCTTTGGTGAGGCTGTCTGAAGAGGGCTTTGTGATCGAACTCCAGCGCTCAACCACTTGACCGCGACGGTTGATCAAAAATTTTTCGAAGTTCCAACTGACGTCTTTAAACAAAAGGCCCGGCTTTTTCTCTGTCAGGAATTTATAAACCGGTTGTTTGTCGTCACCACTCACGGGCGCTTTTTCAAAAAGAGGAAAGGTGATGCCGTATTCTTTTTCGGCGAATTTTTGAACTTCGGTGTTGTCGGCTTTTTCTTGCTTAAAGTCGTTCGAAGGAAAGGCCAGGACGACGAAGCCACGATCTGCGTATTTTTTGTACATGTCTTCGAGTTCTTTGAGCTGAGGTGTGAAGCCGCACTGAGAAGCGGTGTTAACCACGAGCACCACCTTACCTCGGTAAGTCGAAAAATTCACTTTTTTGCCTGAAATACTATTGGCTGAAAGCTCAAAAAAATCACCCGGTGTTTGCGTCGCGTGAACCCACGGGGAAAGAAAAAACAGGCAAACAAGAGTCAGAAAACGCATAGGGACCTCCGGATTCAGAGAAGTCTATGGCCGGGCGATTGAAATCTCAAGAAAAAGGCCCTTCGGGGACTTTGGATGCAGTGCGCACCTTTGACTTTGCGAACGCCTGATTTTCTAATCATTAAGACAATTTACAGACTATTTCGAGGAGTTTTGTGTCGATGGAATTGGGAAGTCCTGTCATCTTGGTTTCGGCCTTTGGGCGCGGTCATTGGTTGGCAGCAGCTTTGGCGAAAGAGGGTATCAAAACCACTCTTGTCGACGTTTCCACAAAACTGGGTGTGTGGCCTTCTGAAGATGTGGAAGGACCTTTTGGTTTTTTTCGCACCGAAAGAATTTCTGAGTCACAAATGGAGCGTCTGTATTCCGACGATCACTTCGCCGAAGTGCCCAACGGTTTTACGATATGGTTGAAGGACGGGCCGTTTGAATGCAAAGGGCCTTTGACTAAATTCAAAATTGAAAAGTCGTCTCTATCCCCGCACATCAAGGACTTTTTGCTGTCTTCAAAAAACAGCAAAGCTCTGTATAAAAATCTGGAGGCTTTTAACTTCGACCAGAGTTGGCTGCTGCATCTATCTCATCAATGGGCAGGAACGACCTATATGCCCAATGCGCAAGGAGCCACCCGCGGCGAAAACCTGCCTCTGTTTTCATCCTTTTTAGTTCGTCAGGCTACGCGCAATGGTTTAGAGAAATCCTTGGAGTGGTTGAGCGCCAAAGGCGTGGAAGTTATACGTCCGCAACAGATCGTCGACGTTTCCTTCGGCGGCGGCAAATCCATCACGGGGTTTGAGATCTCGGGTGAAAAACAGGGGATCTTCCGACTTGAGCAGGTGGTATGGCTTTTAACCAGTGAAGAGACCTATTTCTTGAATGAACGTCTGGGGAAATACTTCTTCCCGGAAGGCTCGCTGGAGCCAGAGTGGTGCTGGGTTCGTTACCGTGTAGCACTGCAACCTTGTTTTGAAAGAGACCATCTTCCTTCTCACACTTTGGTGATGAATGATTTGCAGTCGCCCTGGACGCATGAAAATATGTTGATTCTGCAAAGAACCACCTTGGCGGATCAGTTCGATGTGTGGATGCGTATACCGACGGTGCAAAGATTCAACAAAGAATATCTGACCGTTCGCAGTGATCGGATGCGTGACCTGTTGTTGGCAAGAATGTCGTTGTCGGATCCTCAGATTCTGAATTTCCCGCAAGAGTATTATTATACCTATGCACAGCTGGGGGCTTCACGTTTCCCGGTTTTCGGCGACAAACAAAGCTCGCGTCGCGGGAAGGTGCTTTATAGCAACCTGCATTTGAGCAGTCCGGAAGAATGGCCTCATTATTCATGGGGAACCTATTTTGATCGCGACGAAATGATTTTGAATCGTTTGACTCAGTGGTGGAAAGAAAAACTTCTGAAAGAACAAAAAGAGAAACGAAGAAAGGAACAGGCAACGTGATCGAACGTTATACTCGCCCTGAAATGGGCCTTTTGTGGCATGCGGACCATAGGTTCGGTAAAATGATGGAAGTCGAGATCGCTGTTGCTGAAGTTCAAGCTCAGATGGGCATCATTCCCAAAGTTGCGGCGAAGTCCATTGCGCAAAAGGCGCGCTTCAACGTGAAACGTATCTCTGAAATCGAAAAGGAGACCAAGCACGACGTGATCGCGTTTGTCTCTAATCTGGCCGAGAATGTCGGACCTCACGGCAAGTACATCCACTATGGCATGACGTCTTCAGATGTTTTAGATACGGCTTTCAGTCTGCAGATTCGCGAAGCCGGTGTGGTTTTGATGAGTTCTATCACGGCTTTGGAAAAGTCACTTGCTGCTCTCGTAAAAAAACACGCCGAGACCCTCTGCGCGGGACGTACTCACGGTATGTTTGCCGAGCCGACTACTTTTGGTTTTAAGATGGCGGGATTCTTAGCGGAAACAGAACGAAATAAGAAACGTGTGAAAGCCGCTTTAGATAATATGATGATCTGTAAACTGAGCGGAGCTGTGGGCACTTATTCCAGTCAGCCCGCGAAAGTCGAAGCGGCTGTGGCTAAGAAACTGCGTTTGAAGCCAGAAACCATTGCGACACAGGTTATTCCCCGCGACCGACATGCTGAAATGTTGAATGCGCTGGCGCTTCTGGGGACGGGTCTTGAAAGACTGGCCGTTGAACTTCGCCATTTGCAACGCAGTGATGTGGGCGAGGTGACTGAAGGCTTTACGAAGGGACAGAAAGGTTCCTCGGCCATGCCTCATAAAAAAAATCCTATCAGTGCGGAAAACATCACAGGTCTGTCCCGTTTGCTTCGCGGTTACGCGATTGCGGGTCTAGAGAATGTGGCTCTTTGGCATGAACGCGACATCAGTCACTCATCCGTAGAGCGCGTGGTGTTTCCGGATGCGTTCATTGTTGCGGATTATGCTTTGAACCGTATGAGCATTTTGCTGGATGGTCTGGATGTAAATAAAAAACGCATGCTGGACAATATCGACAGTTCGCAAGGTCAGCTTTTCAGTTCGCATGTTCTTTTGGCTTTAGTCGGAAAAGGCATGTTAAGGGAAGAAGCCTACGCTTTGGTGCAAAGACTGTGTCATTCCCTGGGGTATGGCGAACATCTTAAAGATAAATTGCTTGTCGATGATCAGGTGCGAGAGCTTTTAAAACCCAAAGAGATCGATGAAATCTTTACCGGGAAAAAGCACAAAAAAGCCATTAAAGATATTATCAAAAGAGTTTAAGCGTGAGTTATTGGAAGTATTTTAAAGAAAACGACATTATTGATGTGGTGGCTCCCGGTTACCCTTCTTTGCCTCGTGATGTCGATGGATCGCGTGAATTTCTTTTAAAATGGAAGTTACAGCCGCGTATTCCGAAGGGCTTGATCAAGCCGCACTTTCTGCATGCCAACGATGACGAGCAGAGATTTGCATTTTTACAAGCGGCGGTGCAGGCAAAGGACTCTAATGTTATTTGGTGTTTGCGTGGCGGCTACGGCAGCAACCGTTTGGTGCCGATGTTAGCAAAGCTAAAAAAGCCCAAAGAGCCAAAACTTCTTATTGGCCTCAGTGATATCACATCACTCCATACGTTTGTTACGCAGGAGTGGGGATGGAAGTCTTTGCATGCGCCGATTTTAGATCGTTTTGGCAGAAAATTAATTTCCCCGAAACACGAAAAAGAAATGCACGACATACTTTTCGGCAAACAAGACACGGTGGAGTTTAAAAAACTCAAACCCCTCAATGAGGCGGCCCGCAAGGTGAAGAATTTAAAGTCCACCATCACTGGCGGAAATCTCACGGTGCTTCAGTCGACCTTGGGGACCCCTTGGCAATTAACCACCCGCAAGTCTTTGTTGTTTGTTGAGGATATCGGCGAGCGCGGCTACCGCATTGACCGTATCTTTGAACAGTTCCGGCAAGCCGGCCTGTTTAAACAATGTCACGGGATGATTCTAGGGGATTTCGTCGGTGGAGAAGAGCCTTCAACCGGAAAAGATAATTTCAAATTAGTATTTAAGCGCTGGGCGCAGGACCTGGATATTCCTTTATTTCAAGGCTTGGAGTCCGGTCATGCGGCGGTTCAAAGACCTGTCCCATTCAATACCCCGTGTGTATTGAATGTCGAAGAAGGACGGGGACATTTGACGATTCAAACAGGAGGGCGTAAATGAAGTTTTCAGTCCTTGAAAAGAACCTGATGAAACAATTGGAAGAACGCATTCGCGACACCACCCCGGGCGTGATGGTGCGGGCTTATCAGGGCGGGCGTATTATTTGTGACGTCTCGGTCGGGAACACGTTTGCTTATTATGATTTGGCCAGCCTGACTAAAGTGATTTTCACAACTCAGGCTATGATGTATGCCTTTGAACTTTCGAAGTGGAATTTCGAAACCAAAGTGGCCGATGTGTTATCGTGGTTTCCGCATAAAGAAACCAGAATCACCGAGTTGTTGACGCATTCTTCAGGCCTGGCTTGGTGGTTGCCTCTTTATCAAGAGATCAACACACAGTTGCCCGTGGAAAAAAGACGTGAACAACTTCGCGAGATCTTACAAAGCTTAAAAATCGAAAAGCAAGAAACAGCGATCTATTCCGATGTGGGTTTCCTGGTGCTGGGTTTTATTTTGGAAAAGTTTTTTGATAAGCCTCTGCATGACATATGGGAAGAAATCAAAAATAAATTCTACTTGGGCACGACACTGGAGTTTCATCCCAACAATCAGACGACGATTCGCACCAATCTTTTTGCGCCGACAGAAGAGTGCCCGGTTCGTAAAAAACTGATTCAAGGCGAAGTGCATGATCTAAACTGTTGGTCTTTGGGTGGGGTTTCCACGCATGCGGGCCTTTTTGGCAGTATCGACGACGTGGGTTGGTTTTCACTTCATCTGCGTTCCCAGTTGATGGGAATCGCCCGGTATTCCATTCGTCAGAAAACGGCGCAACTTTTTGCCAAACGGGCTTTACCAGAAGGCAAGGGTGACTGGGCGATGGGCTATATGATGCCGACCCCAGGTTCCGCCAGTTGCGGAAGTTATTTTTCCTTGGATTCGATTGGTCACACGGGCTTTACTGGAACTTCGATCTGGTATGACCCTAAGATGGATATGAGTATAATAATACTTTCCAATCGCGTCTTGTATGGATCGGACAATAAAGCCTTTGGAAAATTACGTCCTGAAATACATAATTGGATTGTTGAAAATTACCGCCGAAGCGGAGTTTAGGGCGCTCAGCCCTAGAGGGAGGCGCCTGTGGCGCCGGAACTGGAGTACGAAATGAATTTAAAACCTGGAAGTCACATTCATTTGATGGGAATCTGCGGAACGGCCATGGCGTCTTTGGCGGGCCTTCTTAAGGATCGTGGTTTTAAAATTACCGGAAGTGATTTGAATCCCTATCCGCCGATGTCAACTCAATTGGAAAGCCTGGGCATTTCGATAATGAAAGGTTATAAAGCCGAGAATCTTCATCCTCAGCCGGATTTTGTGATTGTCGGGAATGTTATTTCCGCCAGCAACGAAGAAGCGCAAGAGCTGATGAAGCTGAATATTCCCTACACCTCTTTGCCTAAGGCTATGGGTGAATTTATTATTGGTGATCGCGAGAGTGTGGTGATTTCGGGCACACATGGAAAAACAACGACCACTTCGATGATGTCGTGGGTGGCGGAAAATGCGGGCGTGAAACCAGGTTTTTTGATCGGCGGAATTCCCAAAAATTTTTCTCAATCCTTTAAAAATCCCGAAGGCAATTTTTTTGTTATCGAAGGTGACGAGTACGATACAGCGTTCTTTGATAAAGTTCCCAAGTTTGTCCACTATCGGCCAAAACATGTGATTCTGACTTCTGTCGAGTTTGATCACGCGGATATCTACAAAGATCTGCAAGCGGTCAAAGATTCTTTTGCGCGTTTGCTGACTTTGATTCCTGAAAACGGGACTCTTTTGGCCTGCGCTGAAGATGCCAATGTGATGGAACTTCGCCACCTGGCTAAATGCAAAAACTCTTTCACCTATGGTTTCGGCCCCGAGGCGGATTTCCGTGCGAAGGTGTTATTTCATAACGAAAAAGGAATCGGCTTTGAGGTTCATCACAAAGGCGAGATCTTGGGGCCTTATGCGATGCAGATTACGGGGGACTATAACATCCTCAATGCGACCGCGGTCGTGGCGATGTCCGTCTGTCTGGGTTTTTCTGAAAACCGCATTCAGATCGCTCTGGAGTCCTTTGAAGGCGTGAAACGTCGTCAGGAAATTCTGGGTGAGCCTGGTGGTATTTTGGTTATCGAGGATTTTGCCCATCATCCAACGGCTGTGCGCGAGACCGTAAAAGGGATTCAAAAAAAATATCCGAATCGCAAAGTGTTTTCAGTCTTTGAACCGCGAAGTGCAACGTCACGTCGCAAAGTCTTTCAGAAAGATTATGTGGAAGCCTTTAAAGGTTCCCACGAAGTGCTGTTGGCAAAAGCTTTTGATCAATCCAAGATTGATGAAGAAAACCGTTTTTCTTCCCACGAGTTGATCGAAGATTTGCGCAAATCCGGCGTCACAGCCGCGGACTTTGAAAGTGCGGATCAGATCGTTCAGGCTTTGCATGAGCGGGCCAAAAAAGGCGATGTTATCCTTATCATGAGTAATGGCGGCTTTGATGGTATTTACGGCAAATTGATGAAAGCATTAAGCTAGCATAGTGTAACATAACGCGCCGCACTCGCTAGGGGTGCGGCTTTGTCCGTCGAACTCTCTTTTTCCCTCACAGATGCGATGCGTTTTCGAGTGAATTGCTGCCCTGCCTTCGTTAACTTTTTGGGCTATGTCAAATCTAACGCCACTCATGAAACAGTTCTGGGACATCAAGTCCGTCCATCAAGACAAAATTCTTCTTTTCCGCATGGGGGACTTTTTTGAAATGTTCTTCGACGATGCGGTGAAGGCAGCTCCGGTCTTGGGAATTGCGCTGACACAAAGAAATAAAAAATCGGCAGATGAAACACCCATGTGTGGCGTGCCTCATCATTCGATTGCGGGCCCCATTAATAAACTTTTGGCGGCGGGCTTTAAAGTGGCGATCTGTGATCAGTTGGAAGATCCCAAGCTTGCAAAAGGAATTGTTAAACGAGGTGTGACGCGTGTCCTGACGCCGGGAATGGTGTATGACTCTGACACTCTGGATGGAACAAAGCCGCATTATTTGGTGAGTTTAGACAAGGACTCCATCAGCTTTTTGGATACGACCACAGGCGAAGCGTTCTTTTTCCGTTCACAAAAAACGACAGAGCTTCTTCGCTTCCTGCAGATTCTTCCTGTGGCTGAAATTGTCATTGCCAAAGAGGACGAATCCTTATTGACGGGCGTGGAAGGAATTTTAATCAGCATCCATGAGGATGTGGCGGATCCCCTTCAGGCCCTTTTGAAAAATGAAGCGCCTTTTTCCGCGGCTCGCCTGGTGTCCTATGTGACTCAGTTGTCGGGCGAAGAGTCTTTAAAAACGCTTTCGCCTTTTATCGAGAGAGATCTTGAACATCGTCTGGAAATTTCCGGCACAGTCCTTAGACACCTTGAGGTTTTTTCGACCTATAAAGGTGAAGGCCTGGGGAGTTTGTTTCATGCGATCAATCGCACACAAACTTCGGCAGGCAGTCGTCTTTTGCGCCAATGGCTCAGTTTTCCTTTGCGCGATACGAAAGCCATTGAGCAGCGTCTGGCGTCCGTGGAGTTCTGGCGCAGTCACGTGCTTGAATTAAAACGCGTTCGTCAGATCCTGGGGCAAATGGGTGATATCGAAAGACGTCTGGGAAAAATTTCTCAACCTCAATGCAACGGACGTGATCTTTTGGCTTTGGCTGGCAGTGTTCATGCGGGTGTGAGTGCTTTGGAAGTGTTGGTACATGCTTCGGGCGGGACGGCGAATTTTGAGCCTTTACGACAGTTGGCTTACAAAATCGAACGCACCTTGGTTGAAGATCCTCCTTTAGCAACAAAACAAGGTTATTTAATCCGTCAGGGTGTATCGGCCGAGCTGGATGAACTTATCGAACTTTCCACGCATTCGCAGGCCTTAGTGGCGCGCATGGAAGCAGAAGAAAAAGAAAAGACAGGAATTTCGAGTCTTAAGATTCGCTATAACAATGTCTTTGGTTATTACATTGAAATCACCAATACTCACAAAGACAAGGCGCCGGCGCACTATCAAAGAAAACAGACTCTGACCAATGCGGAACGCTATTGCACGGACGAGTTGGTGGAGCTGGAAAGAAAAGTTCTAAGTGCCAACACCAAGCGTGCGGATCTGGAGTTTGAATTTTTTGAAGCTCTTCGCAAAGAAATTCTGGCTCAGTGTCCGGCTCTATTGACATTAGCCCACGAGTGCAGCGAGGTGGACGTTGTGTCGGGTCTTGCGTGGTTGAGCCTTGAAGAAAAGTATGTCCGTCCGCAGTTTACCACGGAGGGCTCTTTGAAACTCAAGGCTAGTCGTCACCCCGTGGTGGAACAGACTGTGAAAAAGAACTTTGTCGCTAACGACATCGAGTTGCGCCCGCATTCTTGCTTGTTGCTGACCGGGCCCAACATGGCCGGTAAGTCGACGTTAATGAGACAGGTCGCCTTGATCGCGATCATGGCGCAAATGGGTTCTTTTGTTCCGGCGGATGAAGCCCATCTTCCCGTTTTTGATGCGATCTTCACACGTATCGGTGCGAGCGATCAGTTGTCAGAAGGTCTTTCTACGTTCATGGTTGAAATGACAGAAACTTCTGCGATGTTAAAAAATGCGACACAAGATTCTTTGGTTATTCTGGATGAAGTGGGACGCGGAACCAGCACTTTCGATGGCATGTGTTTGGCGCAGTCTATTTTGGAACATCTTTTAAGTGAAACCAAAGCTTTAACTTTCTTTGCCACTCACTATCATGAACTCACATCTTTGGATCAAAGCTTTGGACAGATCACCAATGCGCATATGACTGTGGCAGAAAGAAACGGAGAGATCCGCTTCCTTCACACACTGGTTAAAGGTCCCGCATTGAAATCCTACGGTGTTCAGGTGGCAGAGCTTGCTGGTTTGCCCGCGTCCGTCACGAAAAGAGCCAAAGGCCTTTTGCGCGACATTGAATCCAAGCGGGTTCAGGCGTCAAGTCAGCTCTCTCTTTTGGATCAACTGCATGTCGAGACCCCCGCTATGGATATGGACCCCATCACAACCTTTGTTTTGCCTGAAGAAATTAAAAGTCTGATGGCCGAGGTTGAAAAATACCCGTTGATGCAAATGAGTCCTTTGGACGCCATGAACCAGATTGCGAAATGGAAAGAAATCGTGGCTCGCAACGGACAGGAAGTTTAGCCACTATGGCGACAAGATCTTTTCTGTCTTCAGTCCAATGGGAGCAAGCTCAGGAAGTTTTAACTCCCCCTTTAATGACACCTGACGGAGATTTTCGTCAGGTGTTTTGTTTTTCTGCCGAGAATTTTTCCGGCTGGCTGTCCGCGCGTTTGGAAGAATTGTTTAAAAGTTCTCCGGAATGGGAAGAATGCCACCCCATTATTCTGGGCTCGTGGGCGCGGGGCGAGCTGTGCCCGAAATCAGATATCGACGTTCTTTTCTGTGGAGCGGAAGAAAAAGTAAAATTGTTCGTGGATAAAGCCAACGAGCAAGGCTTAAAACTTCGCTATCGTATGCCGCACAATCCAGAAGACTGGACGGAAAACGTAGAAGCCTTTGATATTCTGGCTCTGTTAAAGGCGCGCCCTTGGACGCCCGAAGGGGCTCAGAAACTGTTTGAACAGCAAAAGAGAATCTGGTCAAAAAAGAATTATCATCGGCGCATTCTATTAAAGGCGGTCAAAGAAGAAAGAAAAAATCGCGCGCGCCGCTTCGATTCCATTACTAATTATCTTGAGCCGAATATCAAATTCGGACCCGGAGGTCTTCGCGATCTTGAGCAAGGGTTGCAGATTTACGAGCTGTTTGCGGAAAAATTCACGCATCCCGGGCACGCGCTCAATGTGCTTCATTATTATCGGAATTATTTTTTAAGCCTTCGTCAGAAGCTGCACCTGGAAGGTCATGGCGACATTCTTTCCAATGCCGTGCAATTTGATCTTGGCAAGTGGATGGGATTTAAAACCCACAAAGACTTCATGCGCGATCTGCAACGGGGGCTTTCGCGAGTGCATTTTTATTCAGACTGGATCGTGGAAGTGGCGCAAGCTTCCGCGAAGGATTTGAAGAAATTAGAGCAGCTGGAATTTAAGAAGTTTGAAGATCTCTCAGCGGCGTTACATAAGAATCCCAGTGTTTTAGTTCAGAAAAAAGTGCGAGAGAATTTAGACCTTCTTTTGCCCGACAATAAAGTAAAATCCTTGGCAAAACGACGAGGGGTTGAGCTGGAAAGATTGTTGGATATTAACGCCTCTGACGAATTTTTGGTGAGTGTGTTTCGTTCACGTCTGATCGACAAGCTGGTTCCCGAAATGCGACGTCTGGTGGGGTATGTTCAACACGATCAATACCATCGTTTCACGGCGGATTCGCACATCATGCAGGCGTGTCGTGAAGTAAAAAGAATTTTTAAAAAACCTTCTCAACTGGGACCTTTAAAATTCCTGCAAAGCAAACTCAACAAAGAGGATTGGCGCATTCTTTCCTGGAGCTGTCTTTATCATGACCTCGCCAAGGGGCTTGAAAGCGGCGAGCACCATTCTGACTTGGGTGTGATCATTGTTGAAAAAGATTTTAAGTCCTACAGATTCTCAAAAACATTCACCGACGAAGTGAAATGGATGGTGAAAAATCATCTAGAGATTTCACAGGCGGCCTTTCGGAAGAATCCTAAAGATCCGAAAGTCTGGCAGGAGTTGCGGGAAAAAGGTGTCGACGGAGCCCGGCTGTATCGACTGGCTTTATTCACGGCGATCGACATCCGCGCGACCAACCCGGAGGCCTGGAACGAGTGGAAAGCCAAACTCTTACGTGACCTGGTGTTCAGCCTTGAATCGAAAAAGGCCCGGGACTATTTCGAATTTCAGACTTTGCGTCTGCGTAAAAAATTGCAGCTTTCTCCTGAAATCATTGAAGAGTTGGGTCCTGTTTTATTAGACAGTCTGGCTTTGGGTGATTTGGTGAATGATCTAAAAAAGGCGGAGCACTCGACAACCTCGCTGGCGCCCCTGGTTTATAAAAGCCGCAAAGGGGAAGTGTGGATTCGCTTTCATGAAAAAGAAGATCGTACGGGCCTTTTAAGCGATTATGTGGGGCAATTGTATTCCCTCGGGCTGGGGATTCGTCATGCTTCCATTCATACGTTGGCGAAGGTCGGGGTTTACGACTGGTTTCAAGTCTCGACAACCCGCCATCTTTCCCAGCTCGCCAAAATTTTGGAAAACACGAAGATGCAGTCTAAGGCCATTCCTTCCGTGAAATTTGATTCCATTCAGTTGATCAGTTCAGATGACAAAGAGTGGGTGATTAGTTTTAAGGGGCCGGATCAGGCGGGGCTTCTGGCTTCAGCGGCAAAATCTTTGAGTGAGTTAGGGATGAGTATTAAGTCGGCTCGTGTCCACACCTGGGGACGCCAGGTTGATGATATCTTTTTTGTGAAAGCCTTGGAAGGTGAGCCTCAAGAGCTGATTGCGAACTTGAGGCAGAAATACCAGATTTAGTTATTTTTCTTTTTCGTCGCACCGGTGATGCCGGTGTGATTGCGCCAGTTGTACTGTGGATCTGTTTTTGTACGATTGTGCCAAGCTTCCCATTTCTTTTTAGGAAGTTTGTGTGAAACATTTCCTTTTTCGTCGAAAATATCAGGATCTTTACCGAATAAAAAATCGCCGATGGCTTTTAGAACTCCCATGAAAACCGCTCCTTAGATAAGGCTCTAATATAAGCGAGGAGCGGCCAGAAGGGAAAGACGGAATCAAAGAACTTATGCTGCTTGTCAAAAGTCTTAAGAGCGTGGGTTTGCGCAAACGTCGATGATATCTAAGCCGCGTTCTTCAGCAACCGGGCCTTTGCCTTTATAGAAGTTAAAGCACTGCTGAGCGGCTTGCTCGTAGGCATCCTCATAGCTGGCTGCGGCTCTTTTGATTTCCAGGGACTGACCGGCCAATTTGTATTTGAAAACATATTCTTTAGACGGAGCCTCTGAGCTTTTCCAAGCAAATGAAGTGCAAGAGAAAGCCAGGATGGCGATGGTTAGAAGTGTTTTCATAAGTTCCCTCCGTTGGGGGTTGCAGTCGTTGTTTTTTAGAAGAGCAAGCGGTGGGCCATGGATTTACATGGTGTTTCATGGTGAGCCGATATAAGTGTTGAATATTACAAAGGATTATAGTCTCATTTTGGGAACCTTTAAAAGGTCCTCGTAGCCAGCTAACAGTGACAGGCTTAGGAAGGCGTCTGAATAAACTTTAGACATCGCCAAAGCCCTAAAAATCAAGTAAGGACGTATCGTATGAGAGCATTACTATTTGCACTAATCAGCCTCAGTGTTTCCAGTTCGATGGCGGTCACCCGCGGGCAATACCTGGGAATGCAGATGATCATCAATATTGCATCTGTCAGCTACGACGGCACCGTCGATGGCTCGCCTCAGGAACTATTTCTGGCGATGGATCGTCCCGAGCAAGACTCCATCTTAGGACGCGGAAAGGCTTTAGAGGCCCCACAAAAAGTACTTAACTTCATCTGCGCTAAAAAAGGCGAGAATAACTATCAATGTTCCATTTACATCCACAAGTCCAACGTGGCTCGCATCGGACCCGGCAAAGCCCATTTTGAAGTGCGTGGTGCGGAGGCCCAGGCGTTGTTTGCGCAATTTCATTCTGAGCAGGGGCTTTTTACCTACAAAGATGAGGCGCAAACTTTTGCTATTCACGCCACACCTGAGCGTTTCGTGATGTGGTATGACGAGTCCGGAATTTAAGGAGATATGGTGAAGTATTTTATCGCGCTTTTTATTCTTGTTTTTTCCCAGCTGCTATCGGCGCAGACGCTTTTTGTGAGTGATGTTGATGACACAATCAAGCTGGCGCACGTAAAGGATTTTAGTTCGGCGGCCCGTTATGCCTTTGATGATAAAAGCCGTTTTCTGGGAATGAACGCTCTTTATCAAGCCATCGCCAAAGAAAACTCAGACATTCAGTTTGTTTATTTATCCAAAGCTCCCGAATGGCTGATGGCGCGCACGCACCGAAACTTTCTTAAAAACGGAAGTTTCCCAGCGGGAACGTATATTGGCAAAAGTGAATATGATAGCGATGTTCATAAAATCACGCATCTGCGCCGCCTTATGGAAGAATATCGTCCCCGCAAAGTCATTCTTATCGGCGACAATGGCGAGCAAGATGCGGATATTTACGCGCAGTTGGCACAGGAATACGCCAACCAAGGGATTGAATTCCATCAGTTCATCCGTATTGTTTATAACGACACTCCTCGGGTCGAATGGAGCGCGATTCTGCATCAGGGACAGACGGGTTTTGTAACTCCTTTAGAAATTTCTTTTGAACTGGAAAAAGAGCGTATCTTGAGTTATTCCGCTGTGGAAACTTTGGTGAAGTCTCTGGTGCCTGAATTTTTGCAGGCGCGCAGTTATGCTGATGAAGGCGATGTGGCTTTTCCTTATTTCGTGAATTGCCAAACCTTCGTATGGCGGTGGGACGACAGTCTGCAAAGGTTTGATACAATGAAATTTTTAAAACAAAGACTGGTCGATCGCTGTCGCCTGAAAATGTAAAGAATGTTATTAAAATACCAACTGCCACGAGTTTATGAGAACCTCTTGCCCCGCGAGATTCTGGATTTTTCACCAGAGGAGAACAAAGCCACCTGTGATTCGTGCGCGATGTCTCGGCCTCGCCATAAAGGCAAAATTCACTACCGCGAAGATTTAAAGTGCTGCACCTTTCATCCTTTTTTGGCCAACTTCATGGTCGGGGCTCTTTTTAAGGAAGAGTCCTCCACTCAGGCCCACGCTGTTTTTCGTGATAAAATGGCCCGCCGCGAGTACGCTCTGCCGATCGGTCTGGTCGCCCCGGTGAAGTACCAGGTCGCCTTTAATAATCGGACGGAAGGGGAGTTTGGGCAAAAAGAAGAGTGGTTGTGCCCGTACTACAACAAGGAAAAACAAAACTGCAATGTGTGGCGAAATCGCGGTGTCGTCTGCACCACTTTTTTCTGTAAAAGTTCTTACGGCAAGGCTGGAATTAAATTCTGGGAAAAGATGAGCAATTACCTTTGGTTTGTAGAGCTGGCTTTATTGGAAGAAGCACTCGTCATGCTGGATTTTTCGCCACGTCAGATTATGGAGCTTTTGGACTATCATAATCGCTATG
Organism: Bdellovibrio sp. ArHS; assembly: GCF_000786105.1. Taxonomy (NCBI): domain Bacteria; kingdom Pseudomonadati; phylum Bdellovibrionota; class Bdellovibrionia; order Bdellovibrionales; family Pseudobdellovibrionaceae; genus Bdellovibrio; species Bdellovibrio sp. ArHS. The sequence goes on along the minus strand of NZ_JTEV01000012.1, from coordinate 147,454 downwards.
ATGGCACGGCCGCGGAAAAAAAATCCTGGGTCTTGCCCGAGTCTAAAGCGAAAGATCTTTGGAATGGTTACTACGAAGATCAAGAAGGCTTTTATAAGAAATGTCACGATGTCGTGATGAATATGAACAAGAAGTCTTTTCATGAACTGATTGGCGAACAAGGTCAGTCTTTGGAAGAAGATCTATTTACCCTCTTGCCGAATTTGAAAGTGATATAAGTATGAACATCCAGGAAAGACAGCAAAAAGTAATTCAAGATTTTTCCGCTTTGAATCAGTGGGAGGATCGCTATAAAAAAATTATTGAAATGGGTAAAGCCCTTCCGGAAATGCCGGAAAATTTGAAAACCGAAGAAAACGTCGTCAAAGGTTGCCAGTCACAAGTCTGGTTGTCTGCAAATTTAAATGAGCAGGGTCAAATACAGCTTCAAGGTGATAGCGATGCTTTGATTGTGAAAGGTTTGGTTGGACTTTTGTTGTATGTTTATTCCGGAGCAAGTCCCAGCGAGATTTTATCGACACCTCCCGAGTTTTTGAAAGCTTTGGGCTTCGAAGGAAACCTTTCTCCTAGCCGCGCCAATGGTCTGCATTCGATGTTGAAACAAATCAAACTCTACGCGACCGCCTTCGATTATCTTCTGAAGACTAAAAAATAACGTTTGTCTTTCACTCTCACTTTTCTCAGACTTTTTAACAGAGGGATGTTCAGGAAGAACATTCAGAGGGGAAAAAGTGAAAAGGAATTCATTCGTAGCGACAATGAGTGTCGCGCTTGCAGCAACGTTTTCAGTTGGATTTGTTAACATCACACCCAAAGTTATTTATGGTGACGACAACCGAGTCGACGTCTACCAAGTAACCAGATCGGACATTCGCGAAATCGCCGACTCTACGGTGGCTTTGATTCCCACTCGCGATATTCAAAATCAAGGAAACGGCCTTATAAAAATTCTGGCATCTTCTTTTGGAACCAGCATGAATCTATGTTCTAGTGAGCCTTTCTTCGATCAGCCAGCGGCGGCGAACTGCTCAGGTTCGTTGGTGGGTGAAGATTTAATCGCAACAGCCGGTCACTGTGTCAGCAACGCCGATTGTTCTCGTTATGCTTTCGTCTTCGGTTACAAAATGACTGACGCGAAGACCGCTCCAGACACGGTGTCTGAAAGTGATGTTTATAGCTGTAAAGAAATCGTGGCCCGTGAATACACAGGCGCGCAAGATTACGCTTTAGTGCGTTTGGATCGCCCGGTTCGCGGTCACCGCGTTTTGACTTTGGCGCAAACGCCAGCGCGACCTGGTGATGCTATTTACGTTGTCGGCCATCCATCAGGTCTTCCTACGAAGGTGGCCGACGGAGCACAAGTGCGCGCTCAACAAGGAGCTTTCTTCACTTCGAATCTGGATACTTACGGTGGAAATTCAGGATCTGCGGTGTTCAACGCAAGAACGAATGAAGTGGTAGGTATTCTTGTTCGCGGAGCTCAGGATTTCACTTATGACAGAACGAAACAATGCACGGTTTCTAATAAGTGTACAGAGGCCGGTTGCCGTGGTGAGGACGTTACGAATATTTCCTACATCGTGAATGCCTTGAAAAAATAATTGAACGATGATTCAAAAATAAAAAAGGGAGCCTCAAAGCTCCCTTTTTTATTTTCAGCTACTGAAGATGAATTGGCGTTCCTGATTGGTTTTGTTCCGCATCAGGAAACTCTTGATCGGGGTTGGGATTTTGCTGAATAGCCCCTTCTTCAGGCTGACAATTTGAACTGTGATTTTCCAAACGAGCCAGTTCCTCTTTTTGTCCTTCATAACTGACCTGCGGACAAGGGACCAAAGAAGGGTCCTGTTCTGTGCTGGCAGGTTGACGATCCACGCGGTCGACCAAGTCCCTTTGGGTTTCTAATTTCATGGCATCCGTGGCAGAACCATTTAAAGGAAGTCCGGGTTCTTCAGGGGTTCCTTGAACCAAATGGGGAAGGATAAGGAGAGCTGCTACGATAAGAGCTTGTCTCATAACCACCTCCGTAACGTTGAATTACAAGCTTATTTTATCACGAATGGGAATAGGGGGTGGAGGTTGTCAACGCGCTTAGGACGTTTTGCAGCGAAGCTTTCATTCAAATAATTGCTGGTCATGTTTAGCGACAAATACTTACGATTGTTTTTCGAACCGATAGCCCGAGCCATAGACAGATTTTATCTCCCAGGGCGTGCCATCAAGCTTCTTACGAAGTTTCGACATATGCGTGTCGATCGCACGATCGACGACCGTGGTGCTGCCACCCCAGACCTGATCTAAAAGCTGCTGTCGGGTAATGACGGTGTCGCGGTGTTTTGCAAGATACAAAAGAATTTTAAATTCAATAGAAGTGGTGTCGAGATTCTTCGTTAGGTCCGGGGTTTCGCAACTGATTTTTTGCATGGTCAGGTCAAAATGAAGTCCGTCGATTTTCAAGACAGCCGACTCATTGTGTTTGTTTTTCTTGCGCAGTTTGGCTTCAATCCGCGCGCGAAACTCGACAGGCTCAAAAGGTTTGGTGACATAATCCTCGGCACCTAAAGAGAAGCCAATAACCTTGTCGTGCACCTCGCCGTGCACAGTGAGGATGATCACTGGAATGTCCTGAAGTTGTGCGTGATGATGCATGTAAAAATCAAACCCGCTGCCGTCGGGAAGTTGCACATCCAGAATCACCAAATCAAAAGGTGAAGTGATATGTAAGGTCGCTTCTTTAAGTGTGTTTGCGCATATTACATCGTGGGTTGAAAGAGTTTCTTTAACCACCAGTTGATTGGTCAGGTTGTCCTCAATAAGTAATATTTTCGCCATGCCTGAGTTCTTAGGATGTCATGGCCGCGACGGCAAGGCAAGAGATGACCTTAAATGAAAGGCAATTTAGTCCTGATTCGGTCCTGTTTAAAGGCAATACACATTTTAAATTCATCGCGCTCTAAAAGAAGCAAATGCCGAGCAATTTCCTTGTTGTTTTATTGGCAACCTGCCTAAGATCAATTCATGTCACAGTTTTTTTCCAAAGAATCCTCGCAGGCCTATGATGAGAAGAACAGCAAGCTGGCTCCTATTTCAGGGGCTATGCATTTTTTAATTCAACTAGTTTTGCAGGATTTGCCTAAGCAGGCACGCATCCTGTGTGTCGGTGTTGGAACGGGCGCAGAAATATTGTCATTGTCAAAGGTCTATCCTGAATGGACCTTTGTGGGAGTGGATCCTGCTGAAGGCATGTTGGCAGTGTGCCGTGAGCGCCTAGAGCAAGCCGGCGTTTTGAATCGCTGTGAGCTTATTCATGGATATGTTCAAGATGTTCCTCATGGCGAAAACTTCGACGCTGTTTTAAGTGTTCTCGTGGGTCACTTTGTAAAGCGAGACGAGCGTTTGGGTTTTTATCAAAATATGACCGCACGTCTTCGTGAAGGCGGTTATCTGATCAACACCGAGATCAGCTTTGATCTGAACTCTGCCCAATTCCCCCTGATGCTAAAGAACTGGGAGCAGGTGCAAGCTCTGATGGGTGCCACTCCTGAATCTTTAGCGACACTTCCGAAGCAACTGAAGGATATGCTCACTGTGCTTTCAACGCCAGAAACAGAGGATCTGTTGCGCCAAAGTGGGATTGCAATTCCCGTTCGATTTTTTCAAGCTTTTATGATTTCAGGATGGTATGGAAAAAAATGGTGCGAATAACTGGACTTGAACCAGTGACCTCTTCCATGTCAAGGACACATAAGCTAAAAATGTAAGTCATTAAATTAGCTGCGCTTTTCTCTGATTTTTCAGTAAATACAACAGTTTAAGCATTTGTTTTTTGCTGTCAGTATTTCTCAAATTTTATCAGGATTTTTGCGTTCCAGTTCTAAACCAGTTCTAAAAAATGGACCTAGATTACATCCCATGAATTTTAATTTTTCACCGCGTTGAAGGGGTTCGCGCGGTTGTTTCAGCACGTTCATGGAGGGGTTATGTCCAGCACAACAGGGCAGATCAAAAAGCTTCAGGAGCAGCTTCAAAAGCTCCGCAGGGACTTCATCAAAGCGGCCGACGCCGAAGAGCAGGCCATGATTAGCAATCGAATCAGCTACCACATTAAGGCTCTTCGTGAGCTTGGGGTTAATCATGGCTAAGAAGTTCACTGACGCCAATAAATGGCGAACAAAGTGGTTTAGAACGCTTTCAAATCAAGCAAAGCTAGTATGGATATACCTTTGCGATGAATGCGACGGTGCGGGCGTTTTAAAGCCCGATTATGAGCTAGCAACATTTCAGGTAGGATTCGAGTTTGGACCAGTTGATCTAAAAAACTGGTTCGGCAAGAAAATTCATTTCATCAACGAAGATACAATCTTGATCGTTCCGTATTTTGAATTTCAGTACGGATCTTCAAAAGACACTTGGTCTGCCAAAATCAAAGCTCGCGAAACATTGGAAAGTTTGGGTTTCACAATCCTCAACAACCAAGTCTTAATTTCACAAGAGAGCCACAGTCCCCCCACAGTGGGGACACAAGAAAACACTCTACTAATTAAAGGTATAGTTATAGGTAAAGGTAAAGTTAAAGAAGAGGTTCCGAATTTTCGCAAAGAAGCGGAGCGCTACCTTCAGGCTGTTCGCCTATATTCCTCCGATCATCAAGCTGAAGCATTCCTTGGTGAATCTCGAAAAGATTGTCTCGCCTACATCGGCGGCATTCCGTTCGTTCGAAAATTGAAACAAGAAGACAGCTGGGACGTTAAGCGTCTGGCCGATTTGATTAAAGATGCCTGGGAAACAATTAACCAGAAAGAGAGTGCGTAGTGAAAGGTGAAGAGATTAAAAAGCGTCTCGATGCAATGAACGCCTACATCAGAGAAATGGAAACACATTTGAAGTCATTTGGTTTCCTCGCTGGTGAATATTCGAATCTGAAGTGGGATAAAGACAAGCACAATAATTGGCGAATTCTTCTAGGTGAAAAACCATTAATTGAAGCGAGTCTAATGGACAGAATCGACAATGTGAAAAGCATTAATGGATTGATTGAAGTCATTGAAAAGAAATGTTCTGCCGAACTTGAAGTTCTGAAACATTTAGGAATTTAAGGAGAGCGCATGACGAACTCAGAAACAGTAGAAGAATTTCTGAAGCGCGGCGGGAAAGTAAAAAAGCTTTCTCCGATAAAGCCCAAAGACTCTGGAAAATACGGCAAAACGAAGTGGCGCTATCACATGGCCGACGTTCGACCTAGCGATAGTGATGTTCAAAATTCTTTTAAACGAAAAACAAAATAATTTTTAACCAACCTGCAAACGAGTAACGGCAGGTGGCAATAGGCCCGGGTTCTGTGGTGGTTCACCGGGCTGATTTGAAAGGGAATGAAGATGGAAACAAAAGGGAATGATCCGATTTTTAAATTTTGCGACGCTTACGGGAAAGTCGTAAATCACGGCCTCTCAAAGCGCGAGTATTTCGCTGCGATGGCGATGCAGGGGTTGTTGTCGAATCAACATATTACACAACAAATATCCATCTCTAGATTAAGCTCTGACGATGAATCCAAGGTGTTTGCATTGATTTCTACATGGAACGCCGACGCCCTAATAAAAGCCCTAAACGAGAAGAAGGGGGAGTGATGAAAAAACTTAAAATTGAAAAAGTTAGAGAAATTCTTGGAAAACGAATTCGTAAAAAACGAAGAGAATTAGATATTACACAAAATGAACTTGGCAAAAGAATTGGATGCGTGACGAGTTTCATTTGCGAGATGGAAAAAGGCAGACGATCAATGAGTACAGAAAATTTATATAAGCTTGAATGTGTACTTGGTCCACTGTGGGGTAATTATGACCCAGAAGCTTAATAGATATGACCTAACTGTTTACGAAGTTCCATTTGAGGGATGTCAAGGAGATATGGCCCCATCCGTTGATGGAAAATATGTGCTTTTCTCCGACATTCTGCCTTTGATTGAGGCTTTGAAGTTTTATGGGTCGGTAGATACCTGGATTAGCAAAGAGTTTGATGAAAAAAACAATCTTATTGGGTGGACACAAAAGAAGCCTAACGATGTTTCAATATTTCCATATTCGATAGGAAATTCTAACGGAAATTTTCATTGCTTAGGCAGAAAAGCCCGCGAAGTTCTCAAAAAGATTGGCGTAATACCGTAGCCCCACAAAACCCGAAAGTGAACCTTCCCGTGGAGAAAATGCAGATGAGTGAAATGGAAAAGAAAATCAGAGTGCTTGAGTTCTCAAACAGTGTTCAGCGTGAAATCATCAACCTTCAGCGTTTGTATATTCTTGATTTGAAAAAGACCTTGCCTCTATCCGACGAAACCAGATGGGGCATGATGCTTGAACACGCAATGAAGCGCCTGGAAGAAATCCACAAGCCGAAAAAAATTAAAGAAACTTCTTGCAAGTCAGCTTAAGTTTTTCCGCATGGAACTTGTTGAAGGAAAAATAAAGCGAACAAACCTTACCGATGCTGAAATTCTTGAAGTTGTGATGCGGACCATCACGCATCTTGAAGAAGGCGACTCTATATCGCTCGCCAGGAAAAAAGCGACCAAGGGTTTGAGCCCGACGGATAGAAGGCGCGTAATAACTCACCAGATGTACGTCGCGGCGTTAAATCAGTACTTGGTAAGGGTAGGTAAGGGGTTTCAATATCGCGTCTCTAATGGGCTTTTAGAAGTTATTAAAAAACTAGATGAAACTAAAGTAGTGAGGAATGTGGGAGTATGAAACCAGACCTAGTTAAAGCGTTGGGAGTGGAAGTAAGGAGAGTCTGTGTCGTTGATAATAGCTTTCCGAATAATACCGTCAATTATCGATCCGTAATCTATCTGGAAGATCTCCGCGCCGCCTTAGAGAAGCTGCCTGTGATGGAGGGCAAAATTACATTCGTTGGTACGCCAGATAATCCGCAAGCTTACGCTAAATTTGAAGTTGTAGATAAGCCTCACTGCACACACTCCGCTCGTCTCTTCGCAATCGAGGAGATTAAGAGGGAACCATTGAAGGTGGAGTACACAGTCGCCTTTCCAGAAGGTCATCGTGCTTTTGATGTTAACGGTACTGAGTTCGGATCACAGCTAGCGGGTGGTCGATTCAGAGTGCGTTTTGAAGAAATTAAAGAGGGGTAGTTATGTATGAAGTAATTAAACACGCAGCGGTCATGTCCGATCAAGGCTGGATCTTTCTTGGAAAGTGTCACTCTGATTGCTTTCACCAAATGAGAAATGTTGGCGTTGAGAACCCAAAGGGATCTTTCAACCAAGGGTTCGTTACAAATCACGGTCGTTTCGTTCCTCGCAACAGAGCTTTAGATATAGCGGTTGCGGCTGGGCAATGCGAAAGAGGACCTGCTGACGTATTGATTTCTGAAATGCTTTGGAGCGAACGTGACGCTGGCCGATTCAATTACGATTCAATCAATGGGTACACGCCGAAGCTTGTTAAGCAGAATTATAAATACGCCGTATGCAGAGGCTCTAAAGCTCTAGGGACTGCTTGCGGATCTTGTGAAAGATGTTTGGAGAATCAATGACCCCCTCAGACAAAAAGGCGAGTGAGATGGCAAACAACTTTAAGCCATTTAACTACGGAAATTCAGAGGAAGAACAGAGAGATGCTTTCATTGAAGGCTTCAAAGCAGCCCTCGAACTGGAAGAGGTAAAGGGGATGGAGGAGGCATTAAAATTATATGCGCCTCATGGTCTTAATGCCAATGAAGCCCTCACCGCTTGGAAAAAGTTTAGGGGGGAAGGTGCTTAATGGCTTGGATCTATTTAGCGGAATCGGGGGCATCTCACAATCCTTGGCGCCGTGGGTGCGAACAATTGCCTATTGTGAAAAAGAGCCAAGTGCTCAGCGCATCCTTCTTTCCCGGATGTATAGAGGCGAAATCGACAGAGCCCCTATCTGGGATGACGTTACTTCTCTTCGAGGATCAATGCTTCCACCAATTGATATCATTACCGGAGGTTTTCCATGCCAGGACCTCAGCTCTGCTGGGCTTCAAAAAGGCCTGGGTGGAGAGCGGTCGGGTTTATTATTCCATATTATCAGACTTGCAAAAGAAACAAAGGCCCCGATTCTATTTCTCGAGAATGTCAAAGGAGTTAGCCCCTTCATTAAGGCTATCCGGTCTGAAATTGAAATCCTTGGCTATAAGTGCCGGGATGGATTTATTTCCGCCGGCGACGTTGGAGCAAAACACAAACGAGAACGTTGGTTCTTATTGGCCTACTCTAGTGGTTTCTCGAAAAACTTACGACCGGCAAAAGAACGGATCTGTGACACCAAGCTTATGGTGGCTATGGAAGCACGGGAAACTTCCGACTTTAATGGCATCCGAATACAAGAGGATGTCGGGCAATCTTTCGGATTTAAAAAGAACGAGCCCTTCAGTATCGACCTTTTGGAGGGCGACAACTGGGACAAATATGCCGATTTCCTTTTGCGAATGGATAATGGGCTACAGCATCGGGGCGACGCGATCAGAGCCTTGGGCAACGGCGTGGTTCCGAAGCAAGTCGAAACAGCATTTAGAATCCTTAGCGGGATAGGAGTTAGAAATGAATCAACCCAACCCCAGGAGTGTGTGTGAGTAAAAAAGTAACCGTAACAAAAGCATATATCGATTCATTGAAGGCAGAGCGGGCTCGTCTAAAGAGTGAACTCGAAGAGGTCAAGTTAGACAGAGATAAGCATCGGAATTATTGGGTGAAAATTTATCGGGAAGTCATTTCAATCCACGGGCGAGGCCAACACGTCAGTTGCCCTTGGATAATGGAGTCTATGGCTAAGCATTTTAACAACGTAAAATCTTGGTATTGGGGTTGATATGACCGAAGAAGCGAAGAAGAGGATGGAAGCGATAATTGAAGACCTTTACAGCAAACCTCGTGGTCGTCGTATAGCGGAAGAATTATATAAAGCCGGAATGCAGGACCCTGATGCTGGGAAAGTTGTCGTTCAAGACCACCTTGGATTGTACGAGCGAATAGGTAGGGCACTAAAAGATACGGGCGTTCCCCTCACAAGTCACGAAATGGCAGAGATGAGACAAGTCATTCGTTCTTACACACAGATAAAAGCTGAAAACAAGAAACTTCGAGGAGCGTTGGAACAAGCTAAAGACGATTTGTTTTCTTGCGCAGATAAGTTTGGATATGTTTATCCATCTTATTGGGAAACGGCTTTATCAATGTTTGAGAATGCTCGTAAAGCCCTCTCATCTGGGGGTGAGGGGTGAAGAAAGCAGGTTTATACATCCATAAAAACACAGGAATAATCTGGCAGGTCGATAAGGTTGAATATTATCCAGCCTCAGTTGTTCCAGATGGAAGTGGCGAGTTCTCTCTAATTATTAGCGGAATGTACGACGGCAAGAAGAAAATAAATAGATGTCTTATTAGAGGATCGCAATACAAAAAGTTTTTAAGGCTGGGTGATCTATGACCACAAAATATGGAGGTGAGTGATGAAAAATGACGAATTAAAAAACAGATTTAGTTACGAGTTTGATTACTGGAAGTCCACACAAGGATTTGAACCAATCGAACTTTTAGCAACCTACGACAATGCGGTATCTTACGAGATGTCGTGTCTTCATGTATTTAAACTGAAGCGTGGTTATGCAACCGTACATGAATCAGGTTGTTCTTGCTATTGCTCTGGCGATGCTGAGATAGAAATATTCCCAACTTTGGTAGCGTTGAAAGAATCATTAAAGAACACGTCACGAGATGAATATAGTCACGGAGAACTTGCAAGAGAATGCCTTAAGCAGTTGATGGGGAAGAGAGACACCAAATGACCACACCAGTTAAGCCGAGGGAGAAATGGTGGGGTAGGTACTCGGGAGACCTCACTGTTAAAGATACAGAAGATATTGAAATTGTGGTGGCGCCTAAGGCGAACTATCAAAGAGCAATAGATGGACTGAAAGCCGTGCTCGATGAACCTTGTTATTGTTCCAATTGTCACGGCATTGCTGAAGAAACTCTTAAAGAATTGGGGGAATTGTGAGTAGAGTATCTAAGTTCGACGACAGAATATACTTTTGCACGAAAACAAAAAAGTTCATTCATCTCAAGTGGGATCATTCAGTTGATGGAGTATCTAAGTGGTGGTGGACTAACTTTAGTGATAATCACGGTTACATTTCTGGCAAGCTGAAGACTCCTAAAACATGGGTAAAAATGGCGGTCTATCCAGAAGGAACAATGTCAAATTTATTGAGGTCAAAATGAGTGAAGTGAAGTTTGATGAAACTGCATTTAAAAAATGGTATGAGTCGTCCCCAGGTGCATTTGGATATACTCCTGTAGCGTGTGCCCGCTGGCAATTTGAACAGCTCCAATCCGAACTCAAAAAGAAAGATGAGTTGTTGCGGGAGTGCGAGAAGGTTCTTGAAAAATACAAAAATCAAGTCTGGATTATTAGTCATGATGTAGAGTCAGAAGATCAATTTGCAGCAAGAAAAATGCTCCAAAAACTCCGCGAGGTGGGGAAATGAGTTTTCCACAGACCGAAAAAAATTAAAGATTTTTCTTGCACACCGAGGTTTATTTTCCTCGGAGGTGCAAATGTCATTTTTAAAACGAATTATTTCTGCGATTAAATTGGTTTTTTCCAAACCAAGTTCACCAAAAACTGATTCACCAGTTTCTTACCCTGTCCCGCCAATCAATGAGCCTGCAAGCTCAAATCCGAACGAACGAGGATCTTTGGCTTGGTATGGTGCTAATTACGACAAGGCTGAAATCAACCCAAAATACCTAAGCTCAGCAAAGAAAGCCGCGCAAACGGTTTTAGCTGGTAAAGAGCGATATAAGGTCATTGCTGACCACTTTGGACTTCCTTGGTGGGTGATCGGCTGTATTCATTGGCGTGAGGCATCTTGCTCATTTAAAGGCGTTTTACACAATGGCGAAAAGATCATCGGGACCGGAAGAAAGACTTCGTTAGTTCCAAGAGGTCGCGGTCCGTTCGAATCATGGGAAGAAGCTGCGATTGATGCGATTAAGTTCGATTCGATCGACACAAAATGCAAGCGCTATGGCCTGTCGCTAGAGGGTATTTTGAAAGCTCAAGAGGCGTACAATGGCATGGGTTACTTCAACTATCATCCAGATCAGTTGAGTTGTTACCTTTACTCATACACAAACCTAGTTAAGCCATACGGTCGCTACACTCATGACGGTAAGTACGACTACAACGCCGATGCGAACGATTACAGCGGTATCGTGCCAATCATTAAGCTATTAGCAGAGCAAGGCGAAATTGAGCTTGTGAGATTTCAAGCGTGACCAAAGACCAAGAGTTAATAGAAGAAGCCGCTCTTTGGAGTGAGCTTCTTAATCAGTTCACAATGCAGAGCTTGAGTATCCCGAGGGTGAAAAAGATGTTCAGGCTGATTAATGCGCATTTAGCGAGAGTGCAAAGAGAGATTAGGGAGGGGAAGTGAAACGTCCATTCCGAAAATACGGCAACAGAAAAACCACAATCGAAGATAAAACTTTCGATTCTCGAAAAGAAGCGCGGGAATACTTACGACTTAAAGCTTTGCAAGAGCGCGGGGACATCAAAGGTCTCAAATTCCAAGTGAAGTTCGATTTTCCGATCAACGGCAGGCCTGTGCGCTTTGTGGATTCAAACAGAGTCATGCACTACGTTGCAGACTTTGAGTATTTCGATTTATACGGCAATCGCAAGGTTGTCGACGTCAAAGGTTTTAAGACAAGAGATTATTTAATTAAGAAGGCGCTGATGATGGCGGTGCACAACATACTTATTGAGGAGGTCTAATGGAAATTGTTTTTACTGCATTAGTGGCTATTTTTTTTGGCTTTATATTTCATGGCGTCGGGAAAGATGACCAGAAAACTGAAATTATAGAAAACAAAGGCTTCTGCGTGGAAAGAAAAATCACGGGGGTCGATTTTAAGAAGTGCTACAAAATAGAAGAGGTAGGAAAGTAATGAATTTAGCATTGTATATTTATTTGTGTGAGGTAGTTGGAAGTTTAGACGGCATGTTTGCTGCCTTCTCTATTGTTTCAGGAATTTTAGTGTGTGCAGGAATTTTCGGCATCTTAATGCACCAAGATTTTGATCAATTCAAAAGAGGTGAAGAGTTAGTGAAGGCGAAGGCGGGTCGAAAAACTTTTATCACCGGCGTTAAAGTGTTAGCCGCACTATGTCCGACTTTCGCATTGATTGCTGCGGTTATCCCCTCCCAGAAAACAATGTACGCAATGGCAGCGGCCTACTACGGCGAGCAAGCTGTTAAATCAGAAACCTTCCAGCGCCTAAACGGAAAAGCCATGCAGCTTCTTGAAGTTAAAATTGATGAGTTATTGGAAACTAAAAAATAAAAACAAAGGAGGTCTTAAATGGCTTTAGAAACACTAAAAGGAATTAACAAAGTAAATGGTTCAGAATATGTGATTAGCTGCGAAATTGGTAAAATGAGTGAGCCGAGAGCACATATTCATGTGATTCATGATTACAACCAAATCTTATTCACACTGCAAAATGGCCCCGTTAAAGAGGTCGGAGTAAATGGTTGCCAGGTTGTTGATATGATCGCTGTTGCAAAGCACATCATTGAAAAACTTAACGAGAAGTTTCCGTCATCATATAATGAAGATACAATCAAAGCTCTTGGTGATGCATTAGATTTTCAAGAGATGCGAACGCTAGATAGAAAACGCAGGGAAGTAGAAGGCTTGTCAAAAGCTTAATTTTATCCCCCTCTTCGGAGGGGTTTTGTATCTTTTTGTGCATGAATGCAAACACTGCGGCGCCAAGATCAAAGCCACGGGATGGGAGGCGGTGTGATTAAAAAATGGTTCACGCCTTTTTGGTGTTATTTTTTTGGACATGACAAGTACTATCCTCATCCCAATAGGCATATGTGGGGGTGTTGTCGGTGTGGTAACGGGCCCGGTGATAGATGAAACCTAAAATTATCATAGTAACGTCATACCAAGACCAAATTGACGTTGAAATATGTCCTGATCGCTTTTGTCCGAAGGGATATATCTACTTCATGACTGATCGGTCAAAACCTCTGATTAATTACATCAAGGATCTTTATTCTACTGAGAAGGAACTTAACGAGTGGATCCGTGCTTATCAAAACGCTATTAATGGCCTGAACTATTGGAAACAAAAATCTTTACAACGCTAATAGCATTTGCAATGCTTTAAATGTAACTAACACGCGCACATTATGAGGATCTATGAAAGGCTTAGAGCAAATTCAGGCGACTCTTCAAGTACTGACAGATTCATTCCATGCAAGGTTTAATCGCAAGCTTTCCAAAAAAGAGTTAAAAGATTTTATTCTTGAATTAAGGCGGCAAAAAGAAATCATCACTCTTAAAACTCAGTTTGGAGATTGGACGCCGGAAGAGCTTAGCTTACTTATAAAGGAAATCGACGAATCACCGCTTACCACTTTTGCAGATAAAAAGGTCAAGTAATGTCTGGCTCTAGAGCAAGGATGCCCAATAAGACATCTTTGACCCTGAGATCAGAGCTTGAAAGGCGCGGCATTGACCTGCTCGAGATGCAGCTTGCCATCTACAACAAAGCCATGAGCGCATTTGACGAAAAAAGAGGGTGTGCAGATGGATATGAAGGCGATGAGGACAACCCGCCAAGTTCTCCAAAAGATACGGGCGCAGCTTATCTTGCCGTAGCAAATCAGGCTGTCGGAACACTTGCTAGGTACTGCTATCCAACTATGTCTGCCGTGAAAATAGAAAACATGGACAAAGAAGTTAACGAAAAAGTTATCGATGCAACAGAAGTTCGGGCAAAGATTTTGGCCGATCCATTTGCGGCCCAGGTCGCTCACAAAGCAACAACAAGCACAGACACTGGATTGCCGATACTCGTCGGCGGAAAGAAGGAAGAGTGATAATAGGTCATCTAACTAAAGAGCAAATCGAAGAAATTGGAATCGATCTTTTCGTTCAATGTGTGAAGTTTACAAGCGAAGATAAGATTGAAAACCCATACATCACGTTAAGACTGAATGTTCTGGGGATTATTTATTCAGTTCAGGTTCCAAAGCATGATGCAAATGATCCTGAAAATATCAAAGCAGCATGGAAACAATTAATCCATGATTTCGGCGTCATGCACATGATGGGGCAGTCGAAACGGATCCAAGACGGAAGCCGCGAGTTGACTGAAGAAGAATACAAGATGCTTGAGGCCAAAAGAGCCCCAAAAAATCGCAAGGAAAGACGGGCGTTAAAACTTATTGATGCTTAATGATTCTGAGTTAGCACTTTACGAGATACTCGAGGGCTTGCACCGTAACTGGAGCCCCCTCCCGTGGCAAGTAGGTCTCGGCAATGCTTTGTTTTATCAGAACATCAAAGACATCGGCGCTCAATGTGGCCGATCTTCTGGAAAGACAGACATTGCCGCCTACTGCACATGGAGATACGCCATGCAGTTTCCTGGCTCAGAGAATTACATTTTTGAACCATTACAAAAGCAGGCAAAAGAGATCTTGTGGGCTCCGAGTCGCATTCAGAACTTTGGACCCAAGGAATGGATGGATGGAGAGCCAAACAATACCGAAATGCGTATCAAGTTTAAGAACGGCTCTTTCATCAAGATTGACGGTTCTGACAACGTTGATGCGCTTCGCGGTATTAAGCCAAAGGGCCTAGTGGTTTACGACGAGTTGAAGGACCATAAGCCTGCATTCATCGATGCTATGGAGCCAAATAGAGCAAGGTATGATGCCCCCGCATTGTATTTAGGGACCCCACCTGAGGCTCACAATCACTATGTTGATTTAATGGATGATCTAAGGTCTAGATCGGACGCATTTTGGACGAGAGCAACATCGTTCGACAATGTACACAATTCGCGGGCCTTTTTGGAAAGACAAAAGCAGAAGCATATTGCAAAGGGTGAACTTAATAAATGGCTTCGTGAGTACGAGGCGCTCTTTGTAAAAGGCGGTAAAAACTCGATCTTCCCGCAAATCCTGAACAGGACATTTCCAAAGTTTGAAGACATTTGCCCAAAAGACTTAAATAAATGGATTTTGTGGGTTTGCTTTGACCCGGCCTCCACATCTACTTTTGGCGTTGTCTTACTGCTATTCAATCCGTACACCAAGCGCGTAATTGTCTTTGATGAGCTTTACATTCAGGAAGCAGAAAAGATGACGGCAAGGGCCGTTTACGATGCTGTGAGCGAAAAGCTTGAGCCAATTCGCGCAAAAGTACGAGAGGTTGAGTATTGTTACGATGAGGCGGCGGCCTGGTTTAAAAATGAAATCAATGAAATCGATCAAAAATGGTGGATGACGCCATCAAATAAGACCCAGTTCGGCGCAGACGGGTATATCAACTTAGTCCGCGCGGTTTTAAATAAAAACCTTTTAACGATTTGCGACAGCTGCCCCAAGCTTATTTGGGAGATGGAGTCTTACATCATTGATGAAAAAGGAAAAATCCCAAAGATCAATGACCACAACATCAATGCTTTACAGTATGGGCTTGGTGCTTGTGGATTAAATCTTGAAGAATTAGAAGAAAAAGTTATCATTCCAAAAGAAGAGCCTCGCGCCTTCCGCGTTGAGGATGAGATTTCTGTCGGAAACCCCTATGCGGAGTTTGACTAATGGAACAAAAGAAATGGCGACCCCAAGATTACTTTGGCTGGTCTGAATCAAACGGGTCCTCTATGGCTGAAGCTATGAGACGCGCTGTTGATGATTTAAAATCACAAGTTGAAATTCAACAAGAGCAAGAAAGAATGCTTGGACAAGGTGACGTGCCTATTAATCGAAGTGTTCAGCGCAGAATGATGCTTATGAAACAAATGGGAATTGATCCTAGTATGATTGACACACCACTAAACTCCGGCCCCTCTGAGGAAGATCATGAGAGGGCACTAGAACTCGGAATCAATCTGTATCCTCTGGGGGAAAGATAATGCTAATTGCTTCTTTCGTACTTTCAACAATCGCACTTCTTGCAAGCCTAGGGTGCCTAGTAATCATGCTTGCTAAGAATTATTTCTCAACTCATGTCGTGCAAATGCAGCCTGTTAATCCAATGGGTGACATGATGGAACAATTCTCTAAAGAAATCGGCAAAACTCTTGGTAATCCATATCGAGAGATTGACGACCCGATCGACGACCAAGAGCGGGAGTATTTAGAGCAAATTAAGAACAAAAAACAACCAGGGCCCCCACCTAAAGCTATCTAATAGACCACGCCGCGCTTTTATTTTCCTCATAGAAAGGGGACGTAAAAGTGAGCGAAGCAATAACATGGGAAGACTTGGAGCAGATGAATTATACTGCTCCGCCGAAGCCGTTTTTTGCAATTGATCATTCCGATGATGATGCAGTTTTAAATTGGCTTAAACAAGAGCTGCTAACTCTAAGAAATAAGCGGCAGAACTACCTTGAACGCGCAAAAAACAATGTTTTGCGATACAAGGGATATCAGTATTTCAATTCAATTTACTATCCTAGAGATGTCTTAGAGACGCAGAGAAAGTACACGCCACAGGTTGTACTTCCCATGATTTCTGATGCAATTGACGAGAAAACGTCTCGTCTATTGGAGATGAAGCCTGGAATTGTTGTTCTTCCGATGCACGATGAAACTCGTGATAAGGTTGATGCGAAAATAGCAAAGCGATTCTTGGGGCATATCGAGCGCAAGCAAAAGCTAGATCTTAAGTACAAAAAACTTCTGACAAGCTCACAGATTGCCGGTGAATCGTTCTTATGGACTAGATGGAACCCGGACATTGGCGAACCTTTGCAAGAAGTCGCAACCGCACCGGATGAGAACGGCACGGTTAAAAAGCAAAGACTTTTCCAAGGAGACGTTGAGGTAGTTCATAAAACTGTTCAATGGCTCTTTTATGAAGACGCTGACACTTGGGAAAACGTAAATTATTGTTTTATCATAGAGCTTGATTATGTAGATGCTTTGAAGCTCGATTATCCTCATCTTAAAGATAAAATCACAGAAGATGCAGAGGCGAAGGTATTCGACTTCGATACCATGCAGCAGGTAACACTTGCGGGTAAATGTCGCAAGATTACTTTCTATCATAAAAAAACCAAGTACATGCCTGAAGGCTATGAGGCTGTCTTTACCGTAGGCGCACTTCTAAAAAAAGGTGCTTTGTCATACAATCACGGCGAACTTCCAATTGACCGCATGGTTGATATTGAGAACGACGAGGAGCTTCAAGGGCAGTCTAGCATTGATAAAGTGCGTGGCATTTCCTCGACTGTTAACAACCTTTTAAATTCAGTCATTAAAATGTTCATGCTTGCGGGCTATGCAAAATGGTTCGTAGAAGGTGGATCCGTTGATGACCAACAGCTTAATAATGACGTGAACATCGTCAAAATTAAAGCGGGCGCAAAGGCCCCGGTGCTTGCGCAAGCAAACCCGGTAGGGCAGCAACACTTTAATTTTATCAGTGAACTAAAAGACTGGTTCTATACGTTCATGAAATCAAATTCTGTGGTTCGCGGTGAGCCGCCTCCAGGGGTAACGGCGGGCGTGGCCTTGCAATACGTTTCAGAGTCTGAGTCTCGTCGTATGCAATCAAGCGTGACTCTTTTCAATGCCGTGAGACTTGCGGTTAATGAAAAGATCTTAAAAACCTGCGCACAGTTCTATCAAAAAGATGATCAACGCAACATGCTTCTTTTGGGTAAAGACAATCGCTGGGAAAATTTCCCGATTGAGATTGAGTCTTTACAAAAAGACTATGCTGTTGAACTTCAGAATACGACGGGTCTAGCGGACTCTAAGGCTCTAAGAACACAGCAAGTCATTGATCTTGGTGAAAGATATCCAGAGCTTTTACCACGGGAACAAGTCCTCGAGATGACGGGTCTTGCTCAAGGTGACAAGTTCTATGACGTGGGTTCTGCCGCCGCTCGCGCTGCCGAAGATGAAAACGAATATATCCAAGACGGTAAGGGCCAAATAGATCCCCAGGTCTATGAAGATCAAATTACCCATTGGAAGATTCACGTTCAGAGTATGCAAGCGATGGGATTTAAGCAAAAGGCACCGCCTGAAATTCAAGCAGCAATGCAAGATCACATCATGGCTACTGAAATGCTAATGATGGATATGTCATTAAATAATCAAGCTTTTGCTCAAAGGATTATTGTGGAGTGCCCTCAGTTCCCGCTGTTCATGGAAGTTCCTCCGCCAATCCCGCAGATGGGCCCAATTCCGGCAGATGTTGAATCGCCAGCTCCGCAACAAGCTGAAGTAAATCCACAGCAGGAAGTTATGGCAGATTCTCAATTCTAAAAATAAAAAACCCCGATGCTCTTAACATCGGGGCAAGCCCTCACCAAAGCTTCGAGAGACCAACTCGCGCCTTATTGCGATTAACGCAAAATTGGACATCAAAGGCAACCGAAAAAAACGGACCTTAAAGGAGTAAAATATGTCTGAAGCGGCTACAGGTGCGGGTTCCACAAACCCAAATATTAACGTCACAAATCCAACAACATCAAATGACGGCAAGGGAAGAATTGAAATTGAGTCAGGCGGTGGACCACTCACGTTCGATGAACTTGAGCAGGTTTTGGGAGATAAAAAGCGTGGAAAATCGAAAGATGACAAACCCAAGCAAGATAAATCTCAGGACCTAACGAGCGACAGTGACAAAGGCAAAACGGCAAAGTCTGATGCAAAAGAAAAACCAGAACCTAAGGCGAAAGAGTCAAAAGATAGTGAGAAGTCGGACGCCGAAGAAAAGCCAGCAAGAAAAACAGTAAAAGCAAAATTTCAAGATACCGACCTGGAATTAGACGACGAAACACTTATTCCTGTAACGGTTAATGGCAAGGAAGAAATGTGGACTCTGAAAGAGCTCAGAGCAGACAAGTCTGGCAAAGTTGCATGGGATAAGCAATTTACTGAGCTTTCAAAGTCAAAAAAAGAAATTGGCACCAAAGAGCTAAAGCTTCAAGAAATCTCAAACAAGATTAGAGATGCATTTGAAGAACCAGACTCTGACATGAAAATGTTCAAGATGGCACAAATTGCTGGAGTTGACCCAATCCAGTTTCGTCAAAAATTTTTAAACGATAATATTTCTTTGCTTGAAAAATTTTATGCAATGTCTGAAGATGAGCGTAAGGCCGATGCCTTGGCTTATGAAGCTAAGATTCAAAAGCATCGCGCGGACACTCTTGAAGAGTCGTCGAAACAGGAGCAAGCGCACCGCGCACTCTCTGCAAAGATCGATAGTCTTAGAGCAAGTCATCAAGTTTCTGAGGAAGAGTTTGCTAGTAGATATGAGCAAATCGAAGCCTATGAAAGACAGATGGCTGCGAAATACTCTGACTACAAGCCCGCTCAAATAACCCCAGAAAGAATCATCGAAACAATCGAGAAGGATCGCCTTTGGAATGCGACCGAAGAAAGAATCAAAACGCTTAGCCTCGGATGGAATGAGGAAACTAAGCGCAAGAATCTTCTTAATATGGTCGATAAAGCTTACACATTAGGCTTTAAACCAAATGAGATGGCCGAAATGGTCGATGAACTTTGGGGATCTAAAAGAACTCAGCGAACTATCGAAGCAAAACAAAAGCAGAAAGACGAATTTCTTCACGGGAAGAAGGATGTTCCCAAGGTTGGTGGAAATTCAGAATCCGAGCCTTTGTTCTTCGATGAAATTTAAAAACTAAATAACAGAACTTTTTAACAACTATTGCCCAATAACTATGGGCCTAGGAGTAAAGATGTCAGCGTTTTCATTAACAGCGCAAAGTGCGTTGTTCAAAACGAAATTCGGGAAGCTTTCCGAGAATGCGTACAATAGTGCGAATCCTATTCTTGGAACTATTAAAAAAGATTATCAATTCGTCGGTGAAGACTACAAGGCCGCTGTGCCCACATTCTTCTCGGGCGGCGTTGGTTCTGGTCAATTGCCAACGGCAAACCCAGCATCTGCTGTAAAGGCGACACTTGTTGCAAAACGTGTGTATGCAACTACAGAAATCGAGCGTGAGGCATTAAAGGCATCAAGTTCAGATGAGGGCGCGTTTGTTGAGGCGATGAAATGGAACGTGCAAAAGACTGTTGAGTCTTGGAACCGAAATGCTTCGCGCATTATGTTCGGTGACGGGACTGGTGCTCTTGGTACTATTAGCGCAAATGCTACAGGTACAGCGGCGAATCCAGTAATCATCATTACGGACGCGACATGGGTTGAAGGACATTGGGAAGAAAATGACTACGTCAACGTAGGAACAGACGCGTCTGTATTCCGCATTGACGAAGTCATTCCATCGACTCGCACAGTTGAGTTGACTCGTCTATCTGGATCTTTGGATCTAACGTCTTCCGGCGCAAGTGCTATCGTGTACATGCAGAACTCTAAAGACAATGATCCAATTGGTCTAAAAGGCATCTGCGATGCGGTTCCAGGCGACACTCGCTACGGTGTTGCGGTTGCTCGTAGATTCCAATCTACTCAAATCGCAGCCGGCGGCTCTGGTATCTCTACCGACATCATGAATGAACTTGTTTCTAAAATCATGTTCAAGTCAGGTAAAGCGCCTAAGTTGTTGGTAACTTCTTATCTTCAAATGCGTAAGATTAAAAACTTCCTTGAAGATCAAAAGGTTTACCAAATCGACCCGCGCGCAAGCGAATTGAAAGGTAAAGTGTCTTGGTCAGGAATTGAGTACCTAGCAAATGGTTCTAAACTTGCAATCATTGAAGACCGCATGTGTCCAGATGACCGCATGTACGCTCTAAATACTGATTTCATCACAGCATATCACCGTCCTGACTTCGGTTGGTTCGATGACGATGGAACTGTATTCTTGCGTTTAGCCAACTCAGACGCTTACGGCGCTCGATACGGTGGCTACTACCAAAACTACATCATTCCTTCATTCCAAGGTGTTGTAACAGGCCTAGCGAAATAATTTGAGAGGAGCCTCGGCTATGTGGTCGGGGTTCCGCTCTTTCTTTGGAGGAATTTAAAATGGCAATCGGTATTAAATCCGTAAGCTCACAACAGCGCGGTCTTGAGATTATTGCAGTCACAAAAACAGGCTTAGGAACTCCAGTTCTTAGCGGTCTTTGCGCTAAATTCTGCACAATCGTAGATAACGGCGTTGGTGATTATACAATTAAAGTGAATGTTAACCGCCCAGGCGCACAACCTGTCATTGCAGCAGTTTTGCCTCATGGTCCTGGTTTCATTCATAAAGTTGTCGCTGAATCAGACAAATTACAGATCACAGTTAACTGTTTCGAAGAAGATGGGACAACCCCAGCGGAAATCGATTTTGATCTAATCGTTGTCGGATCAGATGCACAAACGCTTTTAGGTTAATTTTTAGCGGCGCGTTTGTTGTTTGGCGCGTCCGCTTTTTTCTCACTGAGACGGGCGTTAACGACCCCGAGGAGCTTTCATGTCAGGTACAAAGGGTTTTCCCTCAAATAAAAAAACAGATCTAGGGACGGGCATCACAGAGAATTTTGTAACCGTCATTCCTACGGATCCAAATCGAAATTCATTAGATGTTAATCGATTCGCATTTCGAGTCGGTGACGCATTAAATCCCAGAACGGCAGGCGTGGGCACTGGACTAGTCAATGATGGAAGTCGTGATCTTTTCTATGTTGCTGACACAAGCACGCCGGCAAGAGTCGGCGACTTGGTTAGATTTGAAGACGGCAATGCCGCTTTCATTGAAATTCCAATTGTAAAAGTCGAGACAAACAGATTTCTTCTTTCTATTAACTCGGGCTATTTGCCAAGTCCGGGTGATACATTCTTTATTCTTAGACATACCACTCAACGGGTTGACGAAACTGGTTCACAAATCGTCATAGCCCAGCAGGGCCCAACGCAGTTCGTGCTTGATGGAAATGACGTTGAGGTCGAAGAAGACACTGCAAATGCGGCAAATAACAAGCCGCTTCCTACTAAACTTTTTGATTCTACAAATAATCCGATCAACCCATCGACTATCGAATCGGTAAATGACGTCGAAACAGCCGTCTTAGCTGTTGACACAACAATTCAAGGGATTGATTTTGCGACCGAAACAACTTTGGCTTCCTTGGAAGCAAAAGTCTTATCAGACACTCAGCTTAGGGCGTCTCCTGTACCAATTTCAGCATCGTCTCTGCCTCTACCTACAGGTGCGGCAACAGAGGCGACGCTTTCAAGTATCGACACAAAAACGCCTGCATTAGTAGGTGGCGCAGTTCCGGTAACCGGACCCCTAACAGATGCCGAATTAAGAGCAACAGCAGTACCAGTATCGGGTCCATTGACCGATGCTGAACTTAGAGCAACGCCTGTTCCTGTAAGCGGTCCTCTAACTGATACACAATTAAGAGCATCTGCTGTTCCGGTAAGTGCTGCGACCCTACCCCTTCCAACAGGTGCGGCAACGGAAACAACTCTATCGGCAATGAGCGCGAAGCTACCGGCCACACTTGGTCAGAAAGCAATGACAGATTCACTTGCTGTCACTCTTTCTTCTGATCAGTCAGCTATTCCGACTAAGGCACCAGTTAACACAAACGGTTCCCAAGCAAATACCTCATTGACGGCTACAACAGCGTCCACCGCAACAGCACCGGCCAATGCTGTTGGTTTTATCATTCAAGCTCCAGACACGAACACAGACGCCATTAGGTACAGAATCGGCGGCACAGCATCTACAACGGCGGGTATGCAATTACAGCCAGGTCGAGACTCTGGATACATACCAGCGGCGGCTAACGTGTCTGTTTGCGCGACCACATCGGGAACAAACGCTTTTGAAATTCAATGGATTCTTTCTCAATAGGTGACTTATGAGATTAATATTAGCTATTTTATCATTATTTCCTAACATCGCATTTGCAGGGCTTCCACCAACAACACTTGGTGGACAACTATTAACTGGTTCGGCACCAGTAACTTTTAATTTTAAGGTTCCACTCAATCAAGCAACAAGGATTAATTCAACAACAGCTTTGATTGAGACAGGAAACGATAACAGACTAAAAAATCCTCAATTCCATAGCGTCAACGCTTCAGACGGATGGGTTATTGGTTCCGGCGTTACAGCGATTACAGATGACACATATTATTATACACCCCCTAAGTCTCTGCAATTAACTCTGCCGTCCGGGACTCAATCAAATCTAGACGTAATTTCTCAGACTTATACTGCATCGTTCGGCGATTTAGATGGAAGCAATTTACAGGCATACATTCGCTTGTCAGCGGCTGTTTTTCAAGCTGGCGTTGATCTAAAATGGTGTCTTGATATAAATTCAGTTCAAGTTCAGTGTGATACAATCTTGCCAAACGACATTATGCAATGGGCGATTGTCTCTCTTAACTATCCAGCCAAGGCGACAAGCCCTGATACAGTATATAGAGTTTATTTAAGGGCTAATTACACTGGAATAGTTGGTGCTGCGGCAATTATTAATGCGGCATCGTCTTATTTTGGTCCAGCTACTAACCTAGCATTTGTGTCTCCTCCAAACACATTCACCGCAATGGTATCGTCTGCATCTGGGGCATCATCATTGACAGGATCATCTGATTGGGTGTCTTGTACTTCCGCTTCGCCTTCAGTTTGTACATTTAAAACATCTCTATTTACTAGCAATCCAAATTGTGGAACATCAACCACTTCAACAACATCGACGAACACCTCAACAGCCGGGGCCGCATCTGCGTCTGGTGTAACGGTATATTTTAACGGAGCAACTACCGTAAAGCTTACTTGTGATAAAACGGGCGCTGACTATAACTTGCCAGCCATTGTTCCCGGGAAAGTGCAGGGCAATTTTTCAGGAAGCTTGTCTGGTTCTGGACAATGGACGACAACATCTGCAAGTTTCTCTGATTTTGGTTCTGGCTCTGGTACAAGTCTCACGAAAATAAATGGTTCTAATTTGGTGTGCTCAGCTATTTCTGGAAATTTACCAGGAATTACTTGTACATCTCAATATCCAGGTCTTTATCAAGTTTGTGTAAACGCGACAGCATGGGGAAGTTCTGCTGGGTCAACAAACGCTCTTAGATTAGTTGATGGATCTGGAAACGTAATTAACTCTGGCGCCGCATTCCAAGATGCAACGGCTGGATACGCACAAACATATGATTTATGTGGAATCGTCACGGCTGATTCAACTTTTAGTATTAAAATTCAGGGTCAGACAACTGCCGGGACCATGACTCTCAACGCATCTACGGCAACATATAGACCAACATTCACGGTAATTCCCGCTACAGCCAACATTCCAGTTCCAATTTTTGTCGGAAACGTGACCACGCCGTCGACACTTACATCTGATCTCATTTTTAGAGCAAATGGCGTTACATGTGGGGCATCATCGTCAATTACAGGTGGAACTGGTGGTGTTTCAATCGGAAACTACTCGACAGGGTCATGCGCTATTACCTTTTCTCCGGCCTTTTCTTCTTCAAACTATAGTTGCGATTTCGTAGCTCTTGGTTCGTCAACATCTACAATTGATTCATATAAAGTTACTTCTAAAACTGCATCTGGCTTTACGTTGGTTGGAATTACTCAAAATGGGGCGACGACATCGGCGGCAAGCACAGGATTTCAGTTTGATATGAAATGCCAAGGGCCAAGATAAGGAGATTTCATGACTGAGCTTCTCACGATTTTAACAACAGCAAAAGAGGCAGGATTTGAGGCCGGAACGATTGTTTCGATCATGGGCATTGGTTTCCTTCTTTATCGTATGACGAACAAGCAAGTCGATAAAGTGGTTAAAGCTCTCGACGGTCTGAAGGAAGAAATTAAAGAGATTAAAGCCCACGTCGGGCTAAAATAACAACAACTCATTTGCCCGAGAACACGGGCCGGAGGATTTTATGTCAGAGTTGAAAAAAGGTGGAAAATTAGAAGTTAAAGATGCAGTCGTAAAAATTGGTTACGAAGTGTCTTACGATAAAGACCAAGACGGTCGCGCATCTGCTGGCATCAAGGCGGAGGCTTTTGCAGACCTTCCAGAGATTCTTGACGAGTCTTTGAAAGACAATGCAACAGCACAACTGTTGGCAAAATGGTTTGACGCAAACAAAGCATTGCTTCCCGCTGTAGAGAAAGAAATCTAATTGGGAAAATTCCTTAGCTTTCTAGGAAAGATTTTAGACAACAAAGGAAAAGACCTTTTCTCTGTTCGCCTTGGATCATCTTTAATTCTTATGAAGCTAGGGATTGTCGGCGTGGGGGCTACGGCCCTCATGCCTTTTGTGGCTGGCTTTCTCGGCCTTGTGTATGAGCTTGGCGTATTCCAAATTGATCTGTCGCTTGATTCTCTCAAAGAGGGCTTAAAGCTCGACGAATTTAAGAGCGAAGCAAAAAAAGCATACGACCATGCAACAAAAAAGGTTTATACCGAAGATG
The DNA here is from genome assembly GCF_000786105.1 of Bdellovibrio sp. ArHS. Lineage (NCBI taxonomy): Bacteria > Pseudomonadati > Bdellovibrionota > Bdellovibrionia > Bdellovibrionales > Pseudobdellovibrionaceae > Bdellovibrio > Bdellovibrio sp. ArHS. Next base: position 121,989 of record NZ_JTEV01000012.1, on the reverse strand, counting down.
AAAAAGAAAAGATTCGCCAAGATTATCTTGCTATCATTTCTCGCTTTGGCGCTATGTAACTGCGCCGCAAAAGACGTTGTTCCCGACGTTGAAATATGCGCCGAGATCCCCTTTATTGATGGAAGAGAGGGCGCGTGCGCGACGAATCTTTCCAAGAAAAAGCGCATAATTTCAAACCAAGAATGGGAAGCCCAGCGGCCCTACATGATCATGGTGCATGCTGATCAATGGTCAAAGGTTAAGCTTTCTTGGAAAAAAGCCTGCCGTTACGCAGGCGATGAGTGCAATGTCGCTTTGGAGTCTGTGGACTCTGTGATTAAGGCGCTTGATGGGCTTGTCGAGAAGGTTTCGCTGACGAAGTAGGCAAACTATATTCGTTGCTTATTTTAAATTCAAAAACAATAATTACTCTTAGGAGTTGTTGATGGCTAAAGTAATTCACAAATCTTTCAAAAAAACTCTGACAGTTTCGTCTGATCAAGTAATCGGTCAGATTGACGTTACAAATTGCAATGGAATTTCTGTCCAGATCAATGGAATAACCGGAACTGCTGGCTCTATGAAGCTTCAAAGAAGCAATGACAATACCAATTGGGAAGATATTCCATCGGCTACTGTGACACTCGCCGCGAATTCAGCAAAGACAATCAACGTGCCTGATTTATATTCTGGTCACGTTCAGATTCTAGTTACTCTTTCGGCGGGCGCTGGCGAATATAACTTTTACTGCTTAGCAAAGGAGTATTGATGTCTTGGCTAGACGAACAACTTAAAGAATTTGAAAAACCAAGAATGGGTTCTGAAAAGTCATACATTACTGGAAAATCAGCAGACGCTTATGAAACATCTTCTTATCCGGCAAGCTATCAAACTGCTGACTTTGCATCGTCTGGTGGCGGTGAGGCGGCGGCCGCATCTGGAGCTGGAGCTGCGGGGATGTCCAGTCCTGCGGCTGCCGGAATCATGGCGGGTGGACAGTTTTTATCTAATTATCTAGCGCAAAAAGCAGCAGATGAGAGGGCGAGACGAGACAGAGCTGCGCAAATTGAACAACAATACGCACAAAATCAAAACCAAGGTTTCGACACAATGATGAAGGCCTTTGGAGGAGCATTAAAATGAGTGACATTAAAGAAAAAAATCCAATGATGGAAGCTATCAATTCTATGAAGCAGGCCGTTTCTGCGATTGAAAAGCATTACACCATGCAAGAGGGAACCCGCACAGGCGAGCAAGACGGAAACATGGGTGAGACTGTTGACGGCGAGCAAGATTATTCGAAGTTTGAAAACGTAGCAAAAAAGAAGAAGCTTATCTCTGCAATGATGGGTGAGTAATGCAAAGAGTAGAGAACCTCATCACGATTATCAGAAAAATGACTGGCAATACGCGCTATGATTCAGATAGCGGTATTCCTCAAGACGTCATGGTTCAAAACCTAAACGACGCTCAAGACTTCTTGGCAAAGCAGGTTCATAACCTTAAGACAAAGTTTTTTGATATTACAGTAGAGGTTCCGGTCGTTTCCGGTCAGCGCATGTATGACTACCCGGAAGACTGCTATGTTCGAGACATCGACACTATCCAATGGTCTGACTCTAATAGCGGGGTTTACTTTAAAACTCTGTACAAGTCTTACACCAAAGAGAAGGTAACAAGACAACTAGGTTATCCATTTGGGTATCTTACGCGCCATGATGGGATTGAGTTTAATCCTCCCGTAACAAGTGGCATCTTTTACTTTACCTATGGCAAGACAATTCCTAAGCTTCAAAAGAAGTCAGGGCAAATCACTGTGGCAACAGTCGCGGGTGGCAATCTCACGGCTTTAGAAGTAGCTACAACAGAGCCTTATGATGAGACTGAAATCAATTCAGACTTTTTCTTATGTGTCTGCGATAAATATGGAAACGTAAAAGCTAGGAATATCGAATATGAATCTTGCGCCGGTGGAATTTTCACTCTTAATCCTTTCACTCTTGGTTCTGGCGACACTGTTGCCGTAGGTGACTATATCTTAGTTGGAAAGAACACGACAAACGTGCCCGAATGGCCAGACGCTTGTGAGCCTTTCTTGCGCAAATATGCAATTTATCAGGTTCGATATGGTGACGCATCAAAATGGTCTAAAGAAGCTCTTGATGATATGACTACTGAGTTTGAGATGATTTCCGGCGTCTTTGCAAGACCTTCGAGTGATATGGCAGACATCGCCATAACCAACTTAGATTACATTGGCCTTTAGGGGGATTCATGCCTCATAAGTTAGAAAAGTTTTATTCAAGCTTCGGCGGCGTCGATACGCGCTCAAATAAGCTTGTCGCAGATTCACGCACGTTTCGAAAAGGATCTAAAAACTTTCGCTATAACTTTCAAGACGAAATTCAAAATGCTAATGGATGGCAGCACAAAACAGAAAATACGCCAGTTAGTTTTGTGGACATCTTTGAGTATAAATACCGAGACGTAAACACGGGCGAATCTAAGTCTCAAGTGTTAGCCGTTGGGGCGGACGGCAATCTTTATCGCAAAGTTCAGCACACTTTAAAATGGATTGCGACTGGTGCAGCGACTTCATACTCATTCTTTTATGATGAGGTCGGCGACACTTTTAAAGTGACCGTGAATGGCGTTGGTTCGGTAAATATCTCCGACTCCATGACTTTAGATCAACTAAAGACTGCCCTAAATGCTCTTACTGGCATCACTGTTGATATTGTCGACGGCGATGGGGCATCGGTAACATCATCTAAGCTCGCGTACCTATTGGACGTGCGCATTGAAGATAGTTTTAATTTAAACTCAAGTTGGTTTTGGGAAGTGGTTCCGTGTTCTAGTGTTCCTTTTCCAAACGCAATCTCTCAACCAAAGGGGTATGAGGGTGTTTCAAGTCTAAACATAAATAACGCCTGCTTCATGACAGATGGCTGGTTTATCATGAAGTATGATGGCTATTCTGTTTATAGAGCAGGAATGCCAAAATTCTCAAGAGAGCTTGGAATTAACGGCGTTACTTTCTTCGACTACGCAACGGGTGCGCTGACTGCAAATTCAAATTATCGGTACGCATTTCAATTTGGATTTGTCGATCCAAATGGTGTAGAGACACTCGGCAAAGTCACCGAGGTTGACTACGTTCAAGTAAACCTTCCATCTGGGAAGCAGGCTATTGAAATCCCAGTCTATCCTTTGGGAAATGCAGATGTTACAAATGATTGTTTCCCTGTTTATTCGTGTGCCGTGAATGGAAATCAAACTCTTTCTGGAACTGGTTCTAAAACGCTTACGGTTGATGCTGGACACAATATAAAAGTTGGAATGTGCTTAAGGGTGCCAGTCTCTAATGGCGGGTTCTCTGGCACCAATAAAGGTATTTCTTTTGCTTATTTAGAAGTCACCGGGGTTACTGCCACAACAGTTTCCTTCAACAAGACAAAGTCTGGCATAACGCTTCTTCAATCTGGAACATTCACCTCATACTGCGCAATGGCGCTAAATAACACGTCTACTCAGTTGCCAGATGTTTTCCCGGATGAGTTAGTTCTTAACGGTTGCTATGTTCCAGAAGAAGTAAAAGGAATTTTCACGGAGCCTGAGGTTTACGATTCTGAAACACTTGGTCTTACGCAAGCATGGTCGCCGCAAATTGTTTACGGATCATTCGTTCGTATTTTCAGATCAAAAGGCGGGATAGTTGACAGCCTTTATAAGTTGATCGACGCACCTATTTCTCACCAAAATTTCTACAAGATTTTAGATCAACTTGCAGATACGGACCTTTCTGGCTCTGTTATTGGTTCGTTAACTACTATTCCCATCGACTATTCGGCGGGCGACGAGATTCCTCGGGCGTGTAAATACTTAACCAAATGGCAGAATGTAATTGTTCAGGCGGGGCGTCCAATCAATGAGGCTGAGATTTTAAACAAGCCTTACCCATGGTATTTTGCTCCTCCACCTCCAACAACTGGCAACAAGTGGGGAATGTCTATTCCTTACCCACCGTGGATATACCAGGAAAATAACCTTTGCGATGAGCAATCAATCTACTGGGCTGATCCTTTGACTCCAGAGGGTTTTCCGCAAGACGGCCTTCATGAGTTTTCGATTGATACTGAATACAATGACGCAATCAAGGGCATTGCTCCAAATAAAGATGCACTCTTTGCTATCAAAGAAAGATCAACAGGCATTCTTACTGGCGACATTGGAACAAATGAGATTATTTTGGAAGTTTTAGAAGACGACATCGGCCTCGCTTCTCATAAAACACTTCAGCAAACAAAAGGTGCTCTCATCTGGCTTGATCCAATTAAAGGATTCTATGCTTGCGTTGCCGGAAGACTACCTCAACACATTGGGTATCCTATTTGTGATTACATGCAGATCAATTCTGACAAGCTAGATTATTCTAAAGCTTCGGCGATGAATGCCCGGGCAATTGGAATGTATATCTGTGTCGTGGGATCAACATGGTTCGTCTACGATTACTCGGATACTCAAAACGGATCTAGAAACTGTTGGTATATTTGGGAGCGATTTAACGCAAAATCGGCGCTATTCACATCTGACTCAGAGATTCTTTTACTTTCAGATAAAATTTGGAAGATGAAGGTCACAAACACTCGCTTTGACATGACCGATCATAAATCAGCGATCGAAATGGACGCTAGACAGGCATGGTGGAATGGTGGCCTGCCTACCATTGACAAAATGTTTGAAAAACTTTGGGCAAACTCCATTCAAGGTGGATTTACGCTCTCTATCGATCAATACGCGAACTATTTAGACGATAGAATCGCGTCGATTGATGTTGGGTTTAAAGAGGCTCCGAAGAAAACAGTCAAAGATTACGCTAAAGCAGCAATTCCGAAGCTTTCGGCAATATCTTTTGGTTTGAGAAATGCTGAGAAGAACAAACTTGTGCGCATTCAAGGATTTGAAATCGAATACGCGCCAGATTTCGACACTTCGGAGCCCCGACGATGACGAATCTTAAGGTTAAAAACAAGCAGCTTGCAAAGCTCCGCGAGTTTAGAAAAGGAATGGACGTTGAGGACTTCTTGCAGAATGAGTTTAAGCAGATTTTAAGGGCGTTGCAGAATCAATTTGTGTCTGTAGATGAGTCACCAGGCGAATCGACCATGGTGATGCTTGGAAGTGCTGACTTGTACGCGCAAAACGTACCCTCTTTCGGAGTGGGGACTGTTTCTCTCACAGATAGAGTCTTAAAATCTGGAAGCGTCACTTCTAACGTGTTTTACCCGTCGAGTTCAGGAAAGTTTTGGATTGAGTACGGATGTGAATTTGCGCCTGGAACGTCTGGCACGGTTACAAATAATCTAATAGCCAAAAATTCTAGTGGAACAGCAGTACACACTCTTCAAAAGCGCGTTGATACAACTATTGGCGGACCTAAATACGTCACTGGTAAGTTTCTCATGAACCTTACTACAACTCTAGGCGTTTACTTTGATTTCACTGGAGACTCTAACACAGTTGGATCTAATTTTTATTGTTCTATCACAAGGGTTAGTTAAAATACCCTAGGGGGTTTTATGGGTTGGTTTGATAACTTAGTTGACTCGACCGCAAATTTTATGACGGCCGGAACTTATGGCCTCATCAAAGACGGCAAGCTCGGCGGGAATGTTCTCATGGGAAAAGATGAACAGGGAAATCCTATATATTCTAGCGATCAACGGGCAAAAGACAGGCAAGCCGACATGGATGCGGGTTACGCCAAAGGGAAAGAAATTTTCTACGATGACCCAGAAATGAAGGCTCTAAAGGCTAGGCGCGAAGACCTTGCGAAAGGCTATTCTGGCGAAGAACTCGGCGCTATTCGTGGTGTTGCCAGGGGCGAAATTGCAGGGCAAAGAGACGCCGATCAGCGTAGACTTTCCAGTAATCTTGCTCGTGGTGGCGTAGGTGGCGCCCGTGGTGCGGCAATTCGAGGGGCTGCCGATCAGAAAGTAGGCGCCCAAGTCATGGATGCTGAACGAAAAATGGCTCTAGATTCTGCAAACATGGTTCGATCTGGAACGAATGACCTACAGGATTTCATTTTTAGACAGAAATACGGAACGCTTGGAACTGGTCTTGGTTACGCTCAACTTGGTGTTGCTGATCGAACTGCCGCAGCACAGGCAGCCGCAAATAATCAGAAGCAGGACAAGGGCGTGGTTGGCGGTATTTTAGACTCATTTTTCTAGGGGAATAAATGGCAGATTTATCATACATCGACAAATTTTACGACAAAGTGGTGCGCAATCTCCCAGATGAGGAGCTTGATGTAATCTCAAGAGCTCCAGCGAATGTGCAAGTCCAGGATGAAACAACGGCCGACATCGGAATTATTACCCCAACGCCGAATTATGACTTTAATTCTGTCGCTGAAAACTTCCGTAAAAATGAAGTCTCTAATATTGCATCTCAAGAGGGCATTGAAAGAGATGCACGAGGGCGTGCAAACAAAGCATCGGTCGCTGAGTTGGCATCTAGAAACAAAGCAAGAGAGGCCGTTAACGCAGTTAATAGCCCACAAGACGTTTATCAAGACAACCCAGAGCTTCTCAGACAGATTGAAAACGCAAAAGAAAAAGCAAATGCTGACACAACTCAACCGAGAGATATTTGGAGTGAGTTGATTCTTTCGTTCGGTCCGGCCATATTAGGTGGGCTATCGGGCGAAAGCGGTCAAATTGCTCAGCTTCAGGCTGGAAAGTCTGCGCGTGAGATGTATGAAGGTAGACGCAAAGAATCCATTGAGCAGGCAATTAAAGCCAAAGAAGTCGCGCAAAAACAATACGAACAGCTTCTTAAAATCAAATCAGAGCAGCGCGAGTCATGGGATAAGTCTCAGCAGCGCACTCTTGATAGACTCAAGTCTATTGCCACAGCAGAGGTCGACTTCGCGAAAATGGATGCGCAAAGAGCTACCGAGTTCACTAAGGAAGCCAATAAGATTTCAGGTGAGATCACAAAAGCTACCTCGGCAGGAAACAAAGAGTACGCGGCTCTTGCGAATAAAGGTCTTGAAGAAGAGGGTAAGGCTAAGAGAGCTAAGATTATCGCCGAGGGTCAAGATCTTAAGCAGGCAACGAATCTTCGCAAAGAGTTTAATGCTGATCCAGTTGTGAAGAATTTTAAGGACGTTCAGCAGTCTTATCAGAAGATTACTGATATGGCGAAAAAACCAAGTGCGGCTGGTGATATTTCTATGATCTTCTCTTACATGAAGATGCTTGATCCTGGCTCCGTAGTGCGAGAAGGAGAACAGGCTACAGCTCAAAATGCCGCTGGGATTTCTGACCAATTACGAAATCAATACAATCGATTGCTAAATGGCGAAAGACTCACTCCAAAACAAAGGCAAGATTTCATTAACCAAGCAAGATCTATCTATGATTCTCAGCAGTCTTTGGTATCAAATATCGAAAAAGATTATAAGGGACTTGCTTCAGAATACGGTACAAGCCCTAGTTTAGTTATTCCTAGGTCATCCGCTCCTCTTGCTCCTATTTACAAAGACGGAGATACAAAAACAATTAAAGGACAGACCTTTATCAGAAAGGATGGCATGTGGCTTCCGAAGTAAGACAACCCAAAGGTTTCACAGATGAGGAAATGGAAGCGATTGAAGCCCAAGAAAGTGCGGGCTTTACGGATGACGAAATCGAAGCCTTAGAGGCGAGCGTTTATGATAAATATCCTGCGTGGCGATCTGCTTTAGCGGGCGCGGAAGATACAGCACTTATGGGATATGGCCCAAATGTTAGAGCGGCAATATCGACAGGAAGTTTCTCGTCTCCTGAATACATTTCAGAACGTGACAGAATTAATGCCGAAAACAAGGCAATGAAAGAAGAAGATCCAGGCTCTTTTCTTGCTGGTCAAGTCGGCGGTGGGGCTGCGACTCTAGCTATTCCCGGCGGCGCTGCTTTAAAGGCCGGAAAGCTTGCGACCCGATTAGGTCGGGCGGCAATGATTGGCGCAGGACTTGGCGCGGCGGCTGATACGCCGGACGTTGAGGGGCAGGTCACTAGCCCTTTGTCATCTGAAGATCTAAAAGAGCGAGGTGCAAATGTTGCGATGGGTGCAGCTGTTGGTCCGGTGGCAGAACTTGGAGTCTCTACAATAAAGGCGGTCACTCCTGATGAATTAGCCAGAGCGTTTTCAGCGCTTCAGCCTGGTAAGGCCGCAAGAAGAAATGTGCGATTAGCTGAAGAGTCAGGGGCTCTTTCAACTAAAAAGAACATCATTGGCTTTGCAAAGGAAGAAGGGATGCTTGATGGCCTTCCGGGGTCTAAGGACCTTTATGATCGAGCTTTAGCTTCTAAGTCTAAGTACGGAGATGCATTGGATAAGATCTATCGCAGAGCTCAAGAAGTTATGGACAACCTAATTGCGTCCGGCAATCCAACCGCAACCCCTCCAATGAAGAATATTGACTCAATTAAGAGCCAGGTCCTTCAAGAAATTAAGACTAAAAAATGGGCAGATGCCGATAAGGACGCAGCATTAAAGCAGCTCGGGGATTATTTTGAGAGTCTAAAATCTGAAATAGGCCCAGATCCAAATCTTTTGCAGCTTCATGACATCAAGAGCTCTATTGGTTCAAAGTCATTTAAAGAAAGCCGCGCAGAACTTCCTACATCAACCGAGGAATTTTGGAGAACTGCAGGACGAATCGTCGATGATGAGATTAAACAGCGTGTCGATAGCCTTGCGACCTTGGCAGGACGAAGCCGTGACAAAGAACTTGGCGCAGCTTTAAGAGAAGCAAATCGTCGTTACTCATTAAGCTCAGACATCTACTCGATGGCAGCGGATGCAGTTGATTCTGCAGCGGGAAGATTACCAAGAGACCCGGGTGATGTTTTTGGAAGTGTATTAAGAGCTCCAGAACTTCAAGTGGGTTTATCAAAGGTAGGCCGCGTGAATGAGGCTATTCCTCAAATGTTAAAGCCTTCAGGACCCGTGGTAGCAAACACCATTCAGCAAACGATTAACGATGCCACAAGGCTGCCTACGCCAAATGAGATATATCAGCAGCGCATGCCCATGCCCATGTCTAACATCGAAAAAGCTAAGCGGCGAAATGAGCAAATCAAAATGCAAAAACAGATGCTTGGGCAATAAATATGTTGAATTAGAGGATGACATTTTTTATGTAAGCACTATGAATTTACATGATTTATTCGAAAAACATACTATTCCGGAGCCTAATACGGGCTGTCTTCTCTGGACCAAGGGAGTGCATGAGTACGGAACTATCTCTGTAAACGGAAAGACACTATACGCCCACAGGTTTGCGTTCTCATTGTTTAACGGCAATATTCCGAGCGGAATGTTGGTCTGCCACAAATGTGATACCCCTGGCTGTGTAAACCCAGAGCATTTATGGCTGGGTACTATAAACGAAAACAATGCTGATAAAACAAGAAAAGGTAGACATCCTTTTGGGTCCCGAAATCATTGCGGCAAAGGGCATCAGTACACACCTGAAACATTGAGAATATCGAATGGAAAGCGGCGCTGCCTTGTATGTCAAAAAAAGAACTCAAAGAACAGGCGTAAAGTGTTACTTTAAGTTCCAATTTAAGGGGCCATGCATTATAGTGCTTGGCCCTCGTTTTTATTCTGCAATTTCAGCGATAAATGACTTTTTCTTGCTGGCAACGGTTCGGCTCTTGCCGGAGTATTTTGATAGAAGATTGCAAGACTTGTCTTCGGTTCCACTTTGAATGTTATTCTCATTCAGTCCTGTTATTACATACTTTTTGCTATTTCTGAAAACTAAGGACGTGGCATTTCCTTCTGCTTTAACGCCAATAACATCGGAAGCGTCACCGCTTAGCTCAAATGTTTCCGGCTCTGTCCCGCCGCATGTACTATACGAGTAATTCACGGTGTACTTGTTTCCGTTTTTTGTGAATGTTCCGACCGATTTTCTGTAAATGAGGTTGGTTTGACTTACCGGAATGAAAATGGTCATGCCCTTAAAACTGTTTACTCCTTCAATCTTTAAAGCATGAACATAACTTCCCCCCTGAATGTTCTGAACTAAAAAATATTCTCCGGCGTACGGGTCATTTGATGCTGAACTGCCACCGCCACCGCTGTTGGAACAAGATGCTAAAGCCCAGACTAGACCGACCAGTAAAAAAAGTCTCATTATCGACCTCCACGCCAAAGTTTTCGGCCTGAAATAAACAGGGCTTTAATTAAATTTTCTTCACTAGGTGTCGATTCTGAACTTACGGGTTAAGATTTGCGCAAAATAAGCCCCTGTTTGTCGTTAAGATTTTGTTTGACCTAGCCGAAAGCATGGATGAGTTGAAAAGAGGGGTTAGTAAGTGGATCGACTCGATCAAGCCATTGCCTTGTTGCTTATGTTTAAAGCTGAGACATTGAAGTATCAGATTGAATCAAGACCCGATCTTGTTCTTATTCATGGAGGATTGCGCGGCGATGAGCTGCTTGATCGGACCGATCAGAGCCCTCACTTGCGAATCGTCGAGACTGTTGATGAGGTTGATTAGTTCGCCTCTATCTCCGGTTGGCACTTTGACTCTAGATTGTGCCTCCAATGATTCAATTCTTTTTAAGAGCTCGACAATGCTCACGTCGGTATTTTCTTGCTCATCAAAAAATGAATCATCAATTTTTAATTCCCGCTTAAGGGCCTCTTTGTACTCACCTGAAGGATAATAAACTCCCGTTTCCCAACGGGCTATCATAGGTTGATCTACGCCGATTCTATTTCCTAGGTCGGTTTGGGTGGCAAATCCCATTTCTTTACGGCGAGCCTGTAATTTTTTCCCAAACTTTTTCTTCAATGAATCCAACGCGTTACCTCATATGCAGCATATATTACGCATTGCCGCGCGTAAATATCGCATATAGCTACATATTATGCTTGCGATATAACAGTAACTGCGGCATATTGTGTTCATGACGACGAGCAATTCAATGATGAACGATAAAATTAGACAAAAGACAGTTCGTAAGGTGGGCGGGGTGCCGGTTCTTACGCGACTGATCGAGGCTGCACTTAGATGCTCTCACTCTAAAGCTACGAAGATCGCGGGTGGTCGATACCCAAGTCTTCCGATGCCAGTTGAGCGAGAAATTCTCGCAGCAAAAGTATTTGAATGTTCAGAGGCTGAACTGTTTCCCTGTTTGAACCAGGGACGCAATCAAGCAGCCTCCTAGTAGCTTAGTTAATTCAAATTTGAACTTTAAATTTAAAACTTTGAAAAAAAGTAAGGGCACTGCTTTGCCCAAAACGGAGAAAATATGCGCCTTATCAATAACGACGAAAAGCCAATCAATCCAAAATGGTCGGTTACTGCGATTGAAAAGGTCAGTAAGAGCCCATTCAGAACCCATGAGACAGTTTGTTACGTCCACCACTTCGAAAAAGAGTGCATGGGCTACGAAACTTACTGCTCTGTGCTTAACGACTGGGTTTTTGTGAGTGCGCTTGTCTTGGGTGAGTCAAAGAAAAATAAGCTCATGGAACTAGTCAAAGAGACTCAAGACTTCGAGAACGCGTGCTTTCCGAAGCAATTTAATAACGATGACATAGCTTAACAATCACTCAAAGGGGACATTGAGATGAAAAAAACAAAACACACGCCGGGGCCTTGGAAGGTTGGACAGAGGTCTTCTGAATACGAAACAGAGATTCACGACGGTCAACAATTTGGGAGAATAGGCACTGTTATATCCAATAACGCCCACCTAATAGCGGCGGCTCCTGAGATGTTTAAAACGCTTGATGATGTTCTGTCTGTATTGCTTGATTTAGACCAAGACCACCTCAGTAGAAGAGAAGAAAAAGAAGTTTGTGACGCAATTCAAGAGATTGAAGCTGTTTTAGCTAAAGCGAAGGGGGGAGGTTTAAGATGTCAAACCTAACTCTTTTCCAAAAATCAGAATCTCTAATTATGGCTCAAGCGAAGAAATTCGTCGAGCTGGCAAAATCGCACAAGGCTGTAAACTTCGAGCAAGAGGCGCACTTTGCGCTTCAGGCTTTAAAAGCTAATTCTTTTTTGGCTGATACCGCGGCGAAAAATCCAGATTCACTTATCAATGCAGTTCACAACATCGCATCGGTCGGGCTTTCTTTGAATCCAGCATTGAAGCACGCTTACCTTGTTCCTCGTGATGGGAAAGTTTGCCTTGATTTCGGCTATAAAGGCTTAGTGCATTTAGCGGTCGATTCTGGCTCTGTGATTTTTGCCCAAGCTGAAATCGTATATGAAAAAGACGATTTCGTTATAAAAGGCCGAGGTCAAGAGCCTATCCATAATAGAAATCCTTTTGCAAAAGACCGTGGAGCAATCCTTGGCGCGTACTGTGTTGCAAAATTATCTAATGGTGACTTCCTAGTCGAAACGATGAGTGTTGATGAGATCGAAACAATCAGAGACAAGACTCAAGCGTACAAAGCTTTCAAGGCAGGCAAAGCTAAGTCAGCGATTTGGGATACCGATTTCGCAGAGATGGCTAAGAAGACAATCATCCGACGAGCTTCAAAGTCTTGGCCGATGAGTAATGCGGGACGAGTTGAAACTGCGACCAAGATTCAAGATGAAGGTGAGATGGCAATAGACGTGTCGCCTGTATCTGTCGAGGCAACGCCGCAAATTGAAGGCCCAAATCCTCAATTCCAAAAGATCCGCGACCTTCTAGATTCTCTTGGAAAAGAAGAGTCTAAATTCATCGGGTACTTATCCACAGTTAACAATCGCAAGATTGAGGCAATCGAAGATTTGTCGCAAAAAGAAATCGATGCGGCTTTAGTTCAACTTTGTTCATGGGCAAAGGCGACTCAAAAAAAGGAAACTCAAAATGAAAACGCTTAATCAAATCGAAACGCAAATAAAAACTTTCCAAGATAAGTTCGGCGTGGATCTTCTTACAGCAGAGCAAGGCTCTTTGAATTGGCTTTATTCTCGCTTGGGCGTGATTACCGCATCTGAAGTGTCAAAGGCCGTAGCAAAGTTAGGCTCTGAGACTCGTAACACTTATATGTGTCAGCTTGTCGCTGAGGTAGCCACTGGAGTCGTAGAAGAGATCAATTCTAAATATATGGATTGGGGAAAAATGCACGAGGCGGCGGCTCGCGCATCCTACGAGTTTGCAAATGACTGCGAAATTCAGACTGTCGGATTTATCTTTAAAGATGACACCTTCCGTGAAGGCGCAAGTCTTGATGGATTCATTAAGGGGCAGAATAAGCTAGTCGAAATCAAGTGCCCATATAATCCGACTAACTTTATCAAGTTTGTCGTCGAAGACAAAATCAAGGCTGAGTACATGTGGCAGTATCAGTATCAGATGCGCGTGACTGGCGCCGATGTTGCTGACTTTGTTCAATTTGATCCAAGAATGAAAGTTAGTCCTTTTAAGGCTCTAACGGTCGAGCGCGATCCAGAGTATCAAGCGAAATTTGATGAGCTTATCCCTCAGTTTTTAATGGATATGGATACGATGCTTGAAATGATCGGTATAAAATATGGCGATCAATGGTCTCGCTTGGCAGTCAAAGAAAGTGCAGGAGTAGCATAATGAAAAAGAAATATAATCTAGCGGTGAAAACGGGTGAATATCAAAAAGACGGTCAAACAAAAGGCCGCTATCAAAATGTGGGTGCTGTTATGGAGTCTGAAAAAGGACAGTTCATTTTACTTGATAAGACTTTCAATCCCGCAGGCATCCAAGACGGAAAAAACTCTGTTTTGATCCATATGTTTGAAGAGAAAAAAGAGCAAAATAGCGACTCTTTTAATGACGATGTAATTCCATTTTAATCTCAGCGTCCCCTGAGAATCAAGGCCCTTGGGAAAGCCTACCCAAGTGACGGGCGGAGAAAGTGCCGCAGTTTGAATAAAACCCACTGGAAGCCATTGTTGCACAGATGGCCCGTGCAAGGGTCCCATAATTAGCTTGGGAATAGAAGGTGGGTTTTCTTGAGGCTGAAGCGTGGAAGCTGTGTTGAAATGTCGATTCTAAAGACACTCGAGGGAGAATGAGAGCCCATCTTCACTGGAGCACGCTGAATGGAATAGACCGTGGTTGTAAGCCTATGCGTAGCTAGCTTAGTGGCAGAGAACCCTTTCCAAAACGGCACAGTAGGAGTCGCGCCCTGCCAGTCTCAGTTTGAATGAAGTGCTTCCTTTGTTTTGGAGTCTGCGCAGATAAAAAAACATTGGTGTCCGGTTCGAGCCCGGATCTCTGAAGGGACCGGTTGCGCAGCCCTAACCACGGAGAATATGGTTTCACTATGAAGCACTTCCTTGAGACTAAGCGGGCCTCCCGTAAGGGAAACTTAACAAATTATTTTGTGTTCAAATCACGGGTAGCGCGAGTCTTTTTTTGTAGGGGGCGGCGAAATGAAACTGCTTGAAACAGTAGGACTAGGTCTTGGTTTATTTATCGGATTCTTGATTGGTCATCTTTATACAATTTGGGCAGTGGTTAATTTGCCGATTGGAAAGTGAGGAAACATGGGCGCGAGAAACTTGGCAACAAACAGTAGAAGGCTTCTGACGCTCCACGACGTTTGCGCAATGCTTCAATGCGCTCCATCTTTCATTTACGCAAGGACCGGCCCAAACGCACGACGTGAGCCCAGAATCCCGACAGTTAGAAACATGGGAAGTTTACGCTTCCATCCCGATGTTATAGAAGAATTGTTCTTTAAGTCGCCTTCGGCGGCTGAGAATTGTTCTTTGAAAAATAAAGAGATCGGGAAAAGCGCAGCTTTTAAAACCAATAAAAGGGAGAAAGAAAAGCTGTGGTAGCAAAAGTATATTTTTATCAAAACAACAACTCGATTCGAGTGCGAGTCAGAATGGGGCCTGAGAAGTTTGAAAAGACTTTTAAGACCAAATCGGACGCGCAGGATTGGGCGGGGATTAAGAAATTCCAGCTTGAGCAGGCGTATATGCGTAAAAGCTTGGGCGTTAGTGGAGTGTCCTCGGTTGATCCGAAGAAAATCAGTGATGCAATCAAGCACCATGTCGAAATGCGAAAGAAAAAAACTGAAGGCGAAGATAAGGGAGTGGATAAGGCCATTTTTGGGCGATTCTATGACTTTATTTTCGATCAGGGCCGAGATTACCTGCACGAGATTACTTGCGAGGATATGGAGGCATATCAAAGTGAGCTTTTAGAATCCATGAAAGCAAGCTCTGTGAATCGTCACTTTGCAAGCCTTGGCGGGTTTTTCAATCGGTGCATCAAAAGGGGATTTTTAAAAGAGTCGCCTATGCGGTCAGTCGAACCGCTTCAGGTTGAAGAGGTTAAAAAAGTTACCTGGACAGAGGATGAAATCAATATGGTTTTCCCCCTGCTGCCCAAGCATCTTAAGCAATATATTCTCTTCATCTATAGCACAGGTTGTAGACCCAAAGAAGCTACAAATCTAAAATTCAAAGAAGTCTATTTTGATGAAGGCTATTTAAAGCTTAAAAGCAAAAAGGGCGGGAAACTTTTGGAAAGAAGTTACCCCATCGTCGGCGATATTGAGGGCTTACTGAAGCAGATCAAAAAAGAGCGGCCCTTTTCAAAAGGCGACGACTTTGTTTTTTTGAACACAAAAGGCAACAAGATTGTGCCGGATGTTTTATCCGAAAAAGTTCGGGAGATCCGGCGAAGCCTTGGGCTTAGAGAGGCATTAACGCCGTATAAGCTTCGCCATACATTTATTACAGCTTTAGTAGCAAGCGACATAGGGCTGCCAAAGGTTCAAGCCTTGGCGGGCCACAGGCGTTATCAAACGACGCTTGGTTATGTTGATATGCCAGAAAAGGAACTAAAGGGCATCGTAGCCAGTCTCGACGAAAAGCGTCGGGAAAGGAGGGGTGCAATCTAGAGTTCTAAATCAGTTCTAAATCGTTAGTGACCTCTTCCTTTTTAGAACTGATTTTTGGTTAACTACTGGAAAAGACTTGGTGCGAATAACTGGACTTGAACCAGTGACCTCTTCCATGTCAAGGAAGCGCGCTACCAACTACGCTATATCCGCACAGAGGAATTAAATCTACCATCGTAAAGCGGGGGGCGGCAATCATAGATGCAGCTGGTCAGGGATAACCTTTTATAATTAGAGGCGTATGCTGGGGTTTTAAGAGGTAAGTCATGATTGAATTCTATACAGCGCAAACTCCCAATGGCCGCAAAGTGTCTTTAATGCTTGAAGAGCTCGCTATTCCCTATACTCAGCACAACATCGATTTGGGCAAACTTGAACAAAAGTCCCCCGAATTTATTGCAAAAAATCCCAACGGGAAAATCCCCGTCATCATCGACACTCATGGATCTTACGATCATAAAACCACGGTGTTTGAAAGTGGGGCGATACTTTACTATCTGGCGGAAAAACATCAGGCTTTCTTTGGCCATAGTTTGGAAGAAAAAGCGCATGTCATGCAATGGCTGATGTTTCAGATGTCTGCTATCGGCCCCATCTTCGGGAACTATTACTACGGGAAGCACACCTTGAAACCTGAAAATCCAGGTTTCATCGAACGTTTCGAAAAAGAGGCTCTTCGTCTTTTAGGAGTGATGGAAATCCAGCTTGAAAAGAACACCTATCTTGCTGGTGAAGCTTATACCATCGCCGATATAGCCACGTACCCGTGGCTCATTCACTATCTGCACACCAAACCGGAATGGTTTGAATCTAGACCTTCAATTCGTCGTTGGGCTCAGACTTTGGCAGAGCGTCCGGCGGTGAAGAAGGTGATGCCTTAAGGTTTTTAAAATCCCAAAGTTGCGAATCCATCAACTGGCTGGGTTTTACATTGCCCAGCGCAGTTTGAATGGAAGCATAAATATTGGGAATTTCTTTTTCCAAATCACGCACAAGTCTTTTAATGCGTTGGCGCTTTAAGCCATCTTGTGAACCGCAAAGATTGCACGGAATGACCGGAAAATTCCAGGCGGCGGCAAGTTCTTCGATGTCGCGCTCTGAAACATAAGTCAGGGGGCGAACCAAGATATTTCTTTCGTCATCGGATCTCAGTTTGGCAGGCATAGCGGCCATAGTTCCGACATAGAACAAATTCAAAAGTGCCGTGTGCACGACGTCGTCACGGTGATGTCCTAGCGCCAGCTTCGTGAAGCCTTGCGCGTGAGCATAATCATAAAGAATAGCTCGGCGCAGGCGAGAACACAGCGAGCAGTACGTAGCGCCTTGAACTTTTTCTTTGACGATGGAGTAGGTGTCTTTTTCGACAACATGCAATTTCACACCCAAGCTTTCAACCCAAACGCGAAAAGCTGTCGCATCGAAGCCCGGCTGTTTTTGATCTAAAATCGCCGCTTCGACTTGGAATTTTCTTTCCGAGCGTCTTTGAATTTCCGTCAGCAAAGCTAAGAGAACGCTGGAGTCCTTGCCGCCCGAAACGCAAACCATCACCTTGTCGCCGTCTTCAATCATATTGAAGTCGTTCAGCGCCTGGGTGATTTGTTTGCGAATTTTAATCGCTAGGGGATGCTCAAAATTTACCGTGTTCATGATTCACGGTTCTATCTGAAAATTCGATCACTTGTCGAGCTAATTTCAAGTTCGCAGCTCTTAACGCCTCAATGCCGCGGATAAGAACCTTGTCGCCAACATTAAACTGCGAGCCGTAGTTATCCAGGAAGTAAATGATCTTAATTTGAATCCAGTTTTCATTAGATTCATTCACATAAGCCCAGGGGGCTGGAATGCCTCTGATCTCGCCAATTCCCGCCACAGTGCGCTCCAAAACCTGTTTGGCCAGTTCCACATTTTCCCCATACGCCAAGCGGAAGACCTGACTGCGGACGATGGGTGTTTCAGGGGGCGAGAAATTGGAAATAGTGGCGTTCGCCATGAAGCGATTGGGCAAAGTGATAAGTTCGTCCGAGAAGCCCACCAGGGTTGTCGAACGCCAGGTGATCTCGCGAACCTGACCGGTGGTTTTTTGAATACCACTGACGATTTCCAGCCAGTCACCAATTTCGAAATTGCGATCCAACTGCAAAGAAATGCCGGCAAATAAATTTCCTAAAGTGTCTTGCAAGGCCAAACCCAGAATGACCGAAGCCGCGGCTGACGTTGCTAAGAGTGGACCCACTTGAAGTCCGAAAACGTGTGTGACTCCCCAGAAAAGCAGAACGATGGAAAGGAGCAGTGAAAAGATATTCACCAAGAGCAAAGGCACGCCATGCTTCATCGAGCCCAGGAAAAGATACTGCAAAACAATCAGGCGGCTGGTTTTAACAAAGACCACGTTCCCCCAAAGGAAGGTGACGATGGCGACATACGGAGTGATCTTCGCGACCGTGCCGATCTGGGGTTCAGAGGTCTGGAGAAAAATAAATAGCAAAAACAAAAAGCTCAAGACAATGTAGTGGCGTAATAAAGTCCGAAAGTGATTGCGAATACTACGATGTCTTTCCTCGGAGGCCTCCTTCAGGAAAAACTTATAAAACACCCACGTGATGGCGATTAAACAGCCCAAAAGAACGAAGGGTTCAAGCTCAAGGAGCCCGTAAAGTGCCTGAATTTTGATAAACTTTTCTGCCATATCTGCGATGTTCCTCGTAAGTCTGATTATAGTGGCTAAATTTTAGTCTAGTCGAGTCTAAAATTTGTGAGGAAGGTAATCTGTGTCGTAACGGCTGCCGATAAGAAAGGCATGAGAAAACACAGTTTATACTTCGCATTGGGCATGATGATGACAGCCTGCGCACCTCAAGGATTTGATGCGGTTCAAGATATCGCTTCAGAGACAGTGCAGGATATTGCCTGTAAGAATCAACAACTTGAAACCAAACTCTGGGATGGTCTTAAAACTTATCTTCTTGAGCAAAAGAGCATTCCTTCCGCCGACGTCCTGAAACAAGCGTTTCAGGAACAAGTCGACAAGCTTTCTGAACAAAATCCTCAATTGACATCCGCGCAAATCAAGCGTTTGAACCGGGATCTTGAAGCTCTGGTGGATTCTTTATTGAGTGAGGCCCCGGAAGGGGAAAGAGTGGAAACTCCAGAACAGCTTCTTTTACTTCTCTCCGCGATTGATGTCGGAGATCGCACCACTGTTTTTCGCTCGTACATGCAGGACAAGGTGCGTGGAAATTTCAATCAGTTACAAAAAACTGTTCAGGCCCTGGATGTGAATTGTTCTAAAGACAATGCCTCTTCAGGAGCGCCTGCAACGGGCGACGGCGGTCTTTCGACGGAAACTCCCTCGGAGCCCTCGGTTCCCGTGGTTGAAGAACCCAATCGTGATTATGAATGGCATAAAATGCAGGCCTTAAATTCGGGAACGCCTCTTTCTGTTTTCGGGGGACGCTGGGCCTTCGCGACAACTTATCAAAGTTGCCAAAGTGTGCAACTTCCATCGCTGGATGCGCAAGCACCCAATGTGCAGGGGATTAGCATCGTCGGCAAACACTCTGATGGCGTTGGCAGTAAACGCCAGATTGCCAGTTTGGCCAAGGTTCAAGGCTCGCATTACTACATTAAAGATATGACGACTTATGGTGAGGGGTGTTTCAACGTGCGCTCTAATCCGCTGATTTATGACTATGGTGGAAAACCCTATGCGACCACCGCCGCGAATGCGGAAATTGATATGTTCAAGAATAACGGAGACGGGACCAGTGTTCTTGGAATTGACTGCTCAGGCTACGTCTTTACTTCCATGGCTACGGCAGGACTTCGTTTGAAAGCCGGTCGCGCTTTGAAAGCTTCAGATGCTTGGGCGTGGGGATCGTCCTCTTACGTCGAGCCTCAGGATAACGGTCTGACGTGTTTAAATAAAATCTCTGTTTCGCCGGCCACCACGATAAAGGCGGGTGACATTGTCGCGGTCTATGGTCACGTTTTATTGATCGATAAAGTTGGCGCAGACCCCTTTGGTGTTAACAGCGTTAAGTCCGAAAGTGAGTGCGCGAAACTGACGTCTGATCGCTTTGATTTCGTCGTGGCGCAAAGTTCTCCGAATAAGGAAGGGATCGGGATTAACTACTACGAAGCTCGGGACTATCTTCCCACTAGCAGTAAGATGAAAACGGGTTTGGAAAAATACGCCTACTACACATGTCTTGCGAAGTTTAACGGCAAGACATACACCCCCAATGTGGGAACTCTTTCGATCGTTCGCCACAAGGGAACCGCCGACTGTGTGGCCCCCCGGGTGAAGATGGCTCGCGAAAGCTGTATTCAATCTTGTTCTTCGTTGCAGCGTTAGGCTGGATTCTCTATCGATAGTTAAGTTCTTCTACAAGGCCGAGAGGACTTTCCTCTCAGTCTTGTATGTTTGTGATTCAACCTATATCGCTTTTTTTTGATTATGATTTGTCTTAACACTCATTTTCGTTTTTATAAACTTTCTTGCCAATGTTGAAATGACGTCACTCCAAGATCCATCTGGACATGAATGCGAAAGAAGGGATCTGGCTTTACTTAGATCAGAGAAATCTTCTTGGCTTAAAGTCACCTCCAGACGAATACTGGCATCGGACTGAGGCTTTATGAGTGTCCTTTTTTGCGGGTATTGGTTAAACTCTTTGGCGAGAACTTTTTGGGTGTCATAGGTGTTTTTGTGCTCGATTTCTTTAAGAAGTGCTTTAGTATCTATTCTAGTTGCCCCGATGCCTGATGTACGTGTCTCTTCTCTGAGGCACTTATTCAATTGTGTGAGTTGGGATAAATTCAGAGCTCCGTTTTCCAATCTTTCTGCAACCTCAGGGATTTGTCTTAAAAGCCGCGCTGATTGAATACGGCGATAAGCACTGGATTCTGAATACCCCAACCCTTTTGTTAGATAAGAAAACATTCCATCGTAACCCAAATCAGCGTAAAGCCTTCGGGATTCAATTTCATTTATATGCTGTAAAATCAGATGTGTGATTTTTCTTTCTGTGCGCACAAGTTTTTCGAGACGACGAGTTAGTTCGTCATTTGGGATGTTCGTTAGGTTCATAGAAACCTCCTTGCTCAAAATGAATTTAGCACCATTTTTAAAAATCGATTTTAGAGTTTTTTTAATTTATTCGCGGTTTCTAAGTAAGGATGAAAAACCTTGTTATAGCCGCTAATAGACTAGCTAAAGAGACTTTCTTGATAATTCGAGAACCTTCGCGCGATAAAAATATCAATTGGTTTAATCGCGGTATAGAGATCCAAAAAACATGGCAAGTTCTTTTTTATTGAAATTCATTTTTAACTCATAGCTTCAGCGAAACGAAAATGAAAATACCTAAGCCTTATGTGTATCCTTTTAAAAAAGTGGAGAAAAAAGGGATCCGAGAGTAGGTGCCGAAAATGGACCGTGTTTAAAATTTAGACACCCCTATGAACGTACATTTTTACCCAAGGTGGGTCTTAGAATTGCTGTTAATAGCCTTATGGCTATTCTTAAGCTTTTCACTCTAATGGCTTTTCTTATCATTTCCGCATGCTCTTTTAAGAAAGGCAATGAGGAGAAATTTCCTATTGAATCACGAGTTGAGACCTCATCGAAAGAAGATCCTTTAGTTACAGTTGTCCGATCTGGTTCCAAAGAAGAAGTAGAACGGAATCTTGGCGAGAAGTCAGCCAAAGAGCTTGAGAATATTGTAGCCATTAATGGTGATTCTTTAATTTTGGTAGCAGCTCGCAGAGGGTCTATTGAGATCCTTGAACTTCTGAGAGAAAAGGGGCTAAGTCTTTGGTCGTCTAATAGGAAAACTGGCGAAAGTCTAATAACAGATATCAACATAATTTCGGCGGATGTTGATTCAGCCCTTAAAGGCTACTTGGAAAGTTCTCTGCGTAAAGATCTGGATATTGCCAAGCGATATTTTCATAAAGGTCACACAGCTGCAGGTATGAACATTCTTTCTAAAGCGCAAATTCCCTGTCGCGTGTTTACCAGATCTATGATGTTTATGCTATGGGCAAACCCTCATATTGAAGTGCCACCATTTATTCGTGAACTTGTGAAAACTAAAGAGTGCTTACCATCAAAATCTTCAGCTGAGGCGCAAGATTTCTTAATCTTAGAGTTTGCTGCAAGACTGAAGTATGGAGTGAATAATTTTGAAGTTTTAAAGATTCTCTCGGAAGAAGCGAATGTAAAAATACCTAAATTCGAGGCTTCGCCGATTGTAACCTCGCAAACAAAAGAGTTAACACATGCAAAGTTAGTATATTCTGCACTTGCTCTCATCTATTTGTCTGATAAAGCAGAACCTGCTGGGCTGCCCATTTCCAAAGAGGAAATAAGTAAAGCCGCTGCAGAGTTTGCACAGCTAAATGAAGAGCCCGAACTGGTGTTGCAAGTTACGATTCCTGATGAAAATGTCTCGATGAGTATTACTTATAGTGGGATTAAGTACCAGCAAGCCGATCTTTTGATGTTTGCTGATCACGTTAAAGCAGAGTTTAGTCATTACTATGCAGTTCTTTTTAAGAAGTATAACTTACAAAGGTACTCTTTGTATCCTGATAATGAGAGGTCGCAATGAAAGTTCTTTTAGTAGCTTTGTCAGTTTTTGGAGTAGCGCAAAGCGCACTTGCCGGGAAGTATAGCTGTAAGAATATCGATTCAATTGTGGAAGATCGAAACTTAGTAGATTTAACTGGAGAAAGTCTAGAGTCTCTCAGAAACAAAAGAATTCAAGGCACTAAAGTCATTGTTTCTAAAGAAGGAAAGCGTCTTTTCTTATTTAGCGGCGATAGTCTTTTAAGAGTTTATAATGTGGCCCTAGGTAGATCTCCGTACGGACACAAAACTCAAGAAGGAGATAATAAAACTCCGGAAGGAGTTTATCAGATTGATTTTAAAAAGAATGATAGTGAATACCATAAAGCTTTACATGTAAACTATCCAAACAAAGCTGATCTTGAAAGAACTAAAAGAATATCTCAAAACAAAGGTGTAGATTTGAGTCCTGGTGGTGACATCATGATTCATGGGTTACCAAATGACGACACTTCACGTTTTTTTGTTGATAAAGCTCATCCAATCATTAACTGGACACGTGGCTGTATCGCTGTCACGAACGAAGAGATTGATGAACTCTATCAGTTGGTCCCTGTAAAGACGGAGCTTGAAATTTGTCCTGCCAATGAGCGGGGAGCATCCAATAGTGCTTTGAAAATTGCGGAAGATATAGCTAAAGAAGAGAGTGACTTGAAGTCTATTTCTATCCCCGGTAAAGCTCAGTAGAAGAGCATGATTTAAATATTAGGCGAATAGACCACTCTGGTAGGGTGGTCTATTTTTTTTAATTCAACTAAGGTCTGGTATCTCAAAGAATTCGTGCCCCCCCGAGTCCGTTTCGTTTAGCATAATTTTTGGGGGAAATTCATGACACAGACACCACTCAAAAAGCCTACCGGGATTTATTTTCTGGCCGTGCTTTTTCTGTTGGCGCCCCTGGGAAATCTGGCAATCAGTTTCGCGGGAAGCGGGGTTCCCCACTGGTACTTACCACCCACGTTATTTGAATTTCTCAAAGCGGTGACACCTTTGGATTGGGTGTGGCTGGGGCTGCTTTTTTTGTCGGGAATTTTGCTTTTCAAACCGCATAAGACTTCTTGGACCCTGGCCATTTTGTCTCTTGTCTTCGTTCTGGTCGTGAATGGGTATCGTTTCAGCACCCACGCTTTGGTGGGGGACGGGCTTTTTAATCAAACTCATCTGGTTCTTTCCAGCTTCGTCACCGTCGGCGTTCTGCTTTTGGCCTTTTATTTTCGTTTTCCTTATTTGGATCGTCGTGCCCAATGGTTATTTCCAACCGCCCACCGCTATGAGTTTGCGACTCGCGCTGATGTGGTGGCGCAAGATATTTTTGAGGGTGTTACAGAATCTATTTCCGTTTCGGGAGCGCGCATCCGATTGAAAAGAGATATGGAAGCAAGTTCCCGGGGATTGCGCTTTGTGGATGTGATCTTCCCTGAGATCCGCAATGTGAAGATCAAAAGTAAGGTCGTGGAATATCACGAAAACGTGCTTCGTTTGAAATTTAAAGACTTAAGTCGTAGGGATCGTGGATATCTGCATGACTGGTTTCGGTCTCAGATTGAGACAGAACAGAAATCCAAAGGTTAAGTCTAGGTTCTCGTTAAGTATTTTAAAAAGTGTACCGAAAAGACTCAAAAGCATGAGGTCGATATGATTGGGAAGTTTAAACCAAGTTCTTTGCTAAAAAATCTCGCAGCAGGTGTTTCTGTTGTGACAATGTGTATTGCGCCCGTCGCGGAAGGTGCAGCAGCATCGAACCAGAAGAAGTTGATCAATCAATACCTGAAAGAAACAGGTCTGACGACAAAGAAAATGACGGTGGGTGAATACTGGCGCATGGTTCGTCACGTTTATCCGGAAAAACTGCAGTCGCAGATGGATCAATGGGTGGCTTTAAACCGCAATCAGATGATGCCGTCGATCGAGGCGAGCACTTTTAAAGACTCCCATGGCAACGAACAAGTGCGTTTGACTTTGACGAAAGACGGTCAAACGATGAACTTGAATTTCACGGGTGATGAAGAAAATCCGTTGAAGGTAAATGGCGTTCCTGTTCAGAAAAAAGAACTTCTTAACTATAACAGCTTTAATGCTTTAGCTGGCAAGTTAGCGAAACAAGATCCAACGATTAACAAAGCTCTTAAGACAGGTAAACAAAAGCCACTGGGCAGTGATTTTGTTTTATCCTACAAAGAATATGTGAAATTGTCTGCACGGCAAAAAGCAGAGTATATGATTCGCATGCGTCGCGCGATGGAGTCTGCTCAACGCGTTTATACCGCGATTTACGGCGCGCAAGCGATGAATGAATTCAACAGCAACAGCAAATATGAGTTCGTGATGAACTTCTTATTGGGAACCGAGGCTTATGCTGCGGGTCTTACGGGTAAAAACTGTATCGTGGCGGGTTACTTGTCCGTTTATGGCGAGAATGGTTCTTGCGGTGGTAACAAGCAAGGGGCTGACGATTTAAGAGCGAAAATGGCTGCGAGCGGAGCGTCCTGCTCAAACAACGGCGTCGCCTGTAATCCGATGGTGTATGGCTTTAACTCTTCCGGACAAGCATTCTGTGTCAGTCGTGCGGATGTGAAGTATGCAACGCGTACGTGTAACTCGATGTCGCCATTGAATGGCGGCGACGACAAAGCGACCGCTCTTAATAAAAAACGCATTATCGAATCCTATTTGAAAAGCAAAGGTCAAAACATTGATCTTCAATTGAATGATGAAAATAAAATTTCTGAAGAACAGTACAAGCAGATTTCGACGTATCTGACAGATTTGAAATCGTATATTTCTTCAGCAATTGGGGCTTGTGATACAGCACCTTTGAAAGACATCCAAAAACAACGTGAAGACCAGGTGAATGCCTGCCAAGAGATCAAAGACCGTGCATTTGAACTTCAGGCTTTCGCAGTCAACCCTGTACCACCAACGCCGCTTCCTAATCCGGATCCAGGTGTGGGCAATTGTACCGATCAGGGTCGCGGTCAAGCCGGCGCTGATGGAAAATGTAAATGTCCTGAAGGCCAGAAAGAAGGCGAAGGCGGCATTTGTATGATCGTTGAAACCGGCGGGAACGGCGATCTTCCAGGCGGAAAAGAAGTTACGACGGGCGCGAAAGAAGACAGTTGTGGTTTCTGGTGCCGTAATAAAAACTGGATCATCCCCGTGGGTGTGGGTTTGTTAGCTTTAGGTGCCTTCTGGTGGATTTTCAAAAAAGACAGCAAGGCGAAGAGCACAGATCCTGTTTACGTTCCACCAGCTCCTGTGCCAGAGCCCACGGCAACGGCCACAGCAACAGCAACTCCTGTGGAAACGCCACCTCCGGCGCCATGCCCATCACCAAACACTTTGGTGAACGGCGTGTGTGTGCCTCCGGTCGTTGTTCCGCCGCCTACCACCACGACCGAAGGTGGTACGAAGACGGATGATGGAATTAAAGCGGGCGGAGTTCGCTAACTCCGGCCCCTTGCAAGGATGCAAATGGACATTGAAAAAAATCACGAAAAGACCAATTCACAGCGGGCTCCTCTGAAAAGGGAAGCCCCTGTTCCGTTAATAGGCCCCGGGATTCGTCGCCGACGGGCGCCGACGCCTCCGGCCGGCTCTAATAAAGTTCAAGAATTATTCAAGGATCGCAGGCTGAATTTTGACCAGGGCACGGGATTTCATGGCGGAGCCTCACGACGCCAAGGCTACCGTCTGGCTCTTTGGTCGTGGCTGGCATCTTGCATCGATGCTCTGATTCTGATTTCAGCCAGTTGCGCCTTCATTGCCGCTTTTTCTTTGATCATGCGAACTTCCTTGGGGTCGCTATTGGGAACTTTGACTCACAGTCAGCATCAACTGCTATTTTTTGCTGAAGTGTTTTTTGTTTTTGGCTGGGTTTACATGATTTCCATTCGCAGCCTGATGGGTTCGACCATTGGCGAATGGGCGTGTGATTTACGTCTAGGTCAACCGCACGAGCGCTTACAGTCGGGTTATATCCTGCGTGTGGCCCTACGAAGCACATTGATTCTTGTGACAGGTGTGGTGACCTTGCCGCTGCTTTCTTTGCTTTTGGGGAAAGATCTGGCCGGGGTGCTTTCTGGTCTAAGACTGTTTTCTTTGAAGTAATCCTAAAACCTCATAATGATGTGTCTGCGGGAACTGATCAACAATAAAGGTTTCCTGCAACTCGTAGCCATAATCCTGCAAGCGGGCCATGTCTCTGGCCATGGATTCCGGGAAGCACGACATGTAAATGAAAAAGCGCGGGCGCTGGGCAAGTGAAAGTGCTCCTAGAGGATTTAAAAAACCCATCAGTCCTGATCGTGGTGGGTTCGCCATCACCCCATCAAAACGAGAAAAATCTTCAGTGAGTTTTTTTTGGAAATCTCCCCGATGAATTTGAATTTTACTTTGTAAAGAACGCAGGTCTGCAGGCACGCATTCGATTGTTTTACGCAGTCCCTCTAACGAGAGTTCATCAATCTCGCAGGCTAAAATGCTTTCGGCCACTGCTGCTGCGGGAAGCGTGAGATTTCCGATCCCTGAGCCAAATTCAATAAGGCGACTGCGTGGAAAGGTTTGAATCCACGTATTGATAATGTCACAGATAATTTTATTCGCGCGTAGACTGGGTTGGGTGAAGCTTGCGACCTGACAATATAGATCCACAGGGCGATTTTCTATCCAGGTTTGAAACCACACATGCAGTTCAGGATCTCGCAGTTTGTACTCTTGCCCCGTCCACACCGGAACTTTGCGTCTTTGGCCGATCTCAACGAAGGCCTGTTGTTGCAGTCTTCGCAACAAAGTCTGCTCATCCAAAAGTGCTTTAATATCGACATTTGCAAAATCCAGCCACACACCTCTGTGTCCTTGCGGGCCGACGCGCAGGCGGATTGATCCCTTTTTGAAAGGCCACTGGAACTGTTCACGGAAGTCACTCAACCAAGCACTCAGTTCAGGGGACAGTTGGGAGCAGGTGGGAAGATCTAAAATCTGCCGTTGTTCCTTACGATAAAGCCCCAGACGCCCTTCTTCCAGGCTGAAATCAAGACGGTCCCGCAAAAACGCCGGGCCTGCGCTGAAAGCCCGAATGGGCGACTTTGAATGCAGACTGAAAGAGCTAAGTAATTGCTTTAGTTGTTCTTTTTTTGCTTCAATTTGGGCCCCATAAGGAACTCCCAAGGATTGACATCCTGAGCAATCGTCTTTGTAAGAGCAGGGCACCACAGTCTGGTGGTCAAAGTTTTCTTTTTCTAGCAGGTTTGTCATTGAATGCTTGCCCCGACCTTATGAGTGATATATTTCTGAACCCCTATTTTAGCAGGTATTGGAGGGGATGATGAAGGTTTTCTTGCTTTCTATCATGATCATTTTCGCAGGATTTATGGCTCAAGCCGCTAACAACAATCCCTGGATGCGCACTTGTCGCATCGATCAAGGTCGATTTTGGACCGTAAAAGTGCCCGGGGACGAGCAAGCTCTTTGTCTTTTTGGCGACGCTGGCATCGGCGCTGAAACTTTCTTTCTTTTTAAAACAAATTCCGGCGTTCCTGAAGCGATTCACGCTTATAAAAATCGCAACTCTTCGTCCCCGCGTGGCGGCGTTTGTGGCGCTTTCGATGCCGAATTGGTTGAAGGAAAAGACACAACAGGACGCTCGTTCAATCTTTGCCAATTCAGCGATGGCTCTTTGATCGAAGAGACGACTTTATGGCTGGGCGCTGGCTCTGGATCGAATGAAGCTCTGGATAACGCCCTTTCTAAGACTTACTAGTTTTTAGCAGATTCTTCAGGACGTAAAGAATAGATACATGAGCTTGCGTCCTTAATCACACCATCTTCCAGATGAAGATCTCTTTTGGTAAAACCTAAAGTCACATGGGGATAAAAGGCCTCAGGATTAAAATCCTGAGCGCTGCCACCTTTGGATGTGTACAGCAGTTGAACGGCCTTTCTGATCTGAAAGAGGCGATCGGATTCAACCACTACGTAATAAGTGGACTCTTTATGGCCGCGATCCTCCACTTTTCCCTGACCCACGCAAAGAAGCTTATAAGGCGCCTTCTTTAAATCCATCTGTTCGGCTAAGGCGTTAATCTCCTTCATCGAGACTTTCTTCTGAATCTTTTTATACTCCGGAGGTGTAATGACCGTGATGTGCGCTTCGCCGCGATGTTGCAGGCTGACATGCTGAGATTTTTCAAGCTCTGTGCGGAGCTTTTCAAACGCCGTGTAGGGCAGTTCTAAAGAAAGATAGGACGAGGTGCTTTTCTTCTTATTCGAGTCGACAGAGGCAATGGATCTGCTCGACGTTTTGAGATCTGACTCTTTATAAGGCAAGGAAGAGAGTTTGTAGGGCGACGAACTTGCACAGGCAGTCAGTGAAAGTGAAATGATAATACAGTGAAACGTGCGCATCATAATCATTCTTTTCCTTCCGGCGAGTTGACATAAATAGGGCGTAATTTTAGGCTACACGCACTATGAAAAAAGTGAAAGTTCTTCTTACAAGTGCCTGCATTTTCTCGGCTATTTCCTGTCAATACAAGGAAGCAAAGCCTACTAAATCCAACTCTGAGACTTCAACTGCCAGCGGTTCTTTTATGAATGAGCCTAATCAGCTTATAAGCGAGGCCCGCCAAATGACCTTTGTGGGGCCTAAGTCGGGGGAAGGCTACTTCAGTCCTGATGGTAAGAAGATGATTTTTCAAAGTGAAAGACATCCCGGAAATCCTTTTTACCAAATGTATATTTTGGATTTAGTCAGTGGGGAAACAACCCGCGTTTCTCCTGGCGAAGGGAAAACGACATGTGGTTGGATTCATCCCTCTATGAAGAAGGTGTTGTATTCGTCCACACATCTGGACCCGGCAACAAAAAAGAAGACTCAGGAAGAATATGACAGCCGCAAAAAAGCCGTTAAAGCCCGCTATTCCTGGAGCTTTGATGACACCTATGACATTTTTTCTTCCGACCTGCATGGGAAGCAGATTCAACGCCTGACCAAAGAGAAAGGTTATGATGCTGAGGCTTCTTATTCACCGGATGGTCGATGGATCGCCTTTGCTTCGAATCGTGCTGGATATAACGAAAAGCTTGAAGGTGAGGATAAAAAATTCTTTGAACAAGATCCTTCCTATATGATGGATATTTACATCATGAAGTCCGATGGGACGCAGGTGAAACGTCTCACAAACTCTAAGGGTTACGACGGGGGACCTTTCTTCAGCGCAGATGGTAAGAAGATCACGTGGCGTCGCTTTGCTCCTAATGGCTCTACGGCAGAAATCTATACGATGAATGTGGATGGAACAGAGCAAAAGCAAATCACTCGTTTAAAATCCATGTCCTGGGCGCCATTCTTTCATCCTTCCGGAGACTACATCATCTTTGGCTCCAGTGTGTTGGGATATTCCAATTTTGAGCTTTTCATCGTTGATGCCGAAGGCAAGCATGCGCCTGTGCGGGTGACTTTCGATGACGGATTTGATGGACTTCCGGTATTTACGCCGGATGGCAACAGTCTGTCCTGGACTCATAGAAATGAAAAAGGGGAGTCACAAATCCTTATTTCCAAGTGGGATGATGTTCTTGCCAGAAAACTTCTTGGTCTTCCCGCCCAAGATCCAGCCACAGGCTCACTGTCCCCGGAAGTTCGCAGCGATGATATCAAGAAATGGGTGCACTATTTAGCGTCCCCTGAACATCAGGGGCGTGGCACAGGTACTGTTCAGGAAAAGGTTTATACAGAAAAGTTAGCGCAACTCTTTAAGTCTTGGGGCCTACAAGGTGCGGCCGCTAATGGCAGCTTTTTCGATACCTTTGAATTCACTTCAGGTGTTCATCTAGGTCCTCAGAACTCACTTGAAGTTGTGGGTTCTTATCAGAAGAAGTACGAAGTTTCTAAGGACTTTGAGCCAATTTCTTTTTCAAAAATTGGTGATTTCAGAGAAGCTCCTGTCGTGTTTGTTGGTTACGGCATTAAAGCTCCCGCCAGTGACAAAGAACCTGAATACAATTCTTATCAAGGCCTGGACGTTAAAGGAAAATGGGTTTTGGCTTTGACGGATTTGCCGGCAGATATCTCCTCTCAGCGTCGTCATTACTTGAATCTTTATTCGCGTTTGCAACATAAAGTGACAGTTGCCAAGAACGAAGGGGCTTTAGGGCTGATCATTGCAAATGGACCGGTCAGCGGTCTGCCTGAAAAATTTGGTAAGATCAAATTTGAAGGTTCACTGTCTGATAGCACCATGGCGGTGTTACGTTTATCGGCAGCAGCGGCAACAGATCTTTTGAAATACGCGGGACAAGACCTCGCGGCTTTGCAAAAACGTTTAGATAAAGGCGAAATGGCAGAGGCTGTGGTCATTCCTTCAGCCTACATCAAGGCCAAAGTGGACCTGCAGTTTCAGAAATCGACCGGCATTAACGTCGTAGCAAAACTTCCCGTGGTCGGGGCGAAAAGCTCGGTGATGATTGGCGCTCACGGCGATCATTTGGGTCATGGACAGTTCGGCAGTTCTTTAGCTCGCGGCAATGAGATTGGCCAGTCTCACTACGGAGCTGATGATAATGCATCGGGTGTTTCCGGTGTCATGGAGCTTGCGCACTATTACGCCCATCTTGCTAAAGTGTCTCCGGGAAAAATTAAAAAGAATTTGTATTTCGGCGTCTGGTCCGGAGAAGAGTTGGGTAATTTAGGTTCCACTCATTTTACGAAAAACATTGCGAAACATAACATCGGTGCCTATTTGAACATGGATATGATCGGTCGTCTGAAAGATCGTCTTTTTGTGCAAGGCTTGGGATCGGGGGATCACTGGGTGCCTTTAGCGGAAGAGGTGGGGATTCGTTCTGCAGTGCCCATGGTTGTGCAAGAGGATCCCTATCTTCCCACTGATTCATTGGCTTTTTATATGGCAGGCGTGCCCACGGCGAACTTCTTCACGGGTTCGCACGGAGAATATCACACGCCTCGCGATACGGCCGATCTGGTGAATTATGAAGGGGTCGTCAAGGTTCTTAAAGTCGTTCAGGGATTCAGTGACGTGCTGGCAGATTCTTCCATTCCAATGGTGAAATACGTCAAAGTTGCTGGCGCACAGAACAAAATGGAAGGTCGCAGTTTCCGCGTTTATTTGGGAACTATTCCCGACTATTCGCAGGAGGGTGTAAAAGGGGTTCGTATTACGGGAGCCTCGAAAGACAGTCCTGCAGAGGCTGCTGGCGTGAAGGAAAAAGACATCATTGTCGAATTTGATAATACAAAGATCGAAAATCTTTATGATTACGTATACACACTTCAGGCGGTGAAACCGAATAAAGAGACCCTCCTGAAAGTGCTGCGCGATGGGAAGTTGATTGAGCTTAAGATCACACCAAAACTAAAAGAATAAAAAAAAGCCCTCTTCGCGAGGGCTTTTTTGTTTAGGGCGTAAACGTCAATTGGGGACAGCGATTTTTCAGAAAGTTTGCCAAGTTCTTGTCGGAGTATTTAAAGTACACATCTCCTTCAGAGGTTTTCGCAAACACCTCACTGTTTTTAATTTTGCAGGTGTTGCCTTTTTCATCGGTCAATAAAGAAGAGGCCGACAAAACTTCCGTGGGAGCTTTGCCTTTAGTGAAGCCCGCATCCAGAAGAAGACCTTTGTAATGAGTGATCTCAACGCCACCGCGATTGGTTCGGGAGATGTCAGAGGCGACCTTGACGGTGGCTTCAGTGATAGACACGACGTCGGCGGTCTCATAGTCGAAATAAAAAACGTTTCCAGAGACTGAAAATACCTCAAGTTGGCGAGATTCTGGGTTCCATTTATACTGTGGAATGACATCTTTTCTTGGGAACAAATAGAACTCTCGGGCCCCTGTGTCTTCGGAGTTAGGGCCCTGGCCAAAGGAATTAAAAACCATGAAGTTGCTGTCTTGGGTGAACATGTAGTCCCGATAAATCAATCCCGAGCTTTTGCAGTTTCGTACGGACAGAAAGCATTCTCCACTTGAAAAGGTGCCCATTTGAATCTGAATGCTGCCACCGCGTTCCACGACATCTTTACAGACTGGGGGAGCGGCAAATGCTGACGGAAATAAAATACCGGTTAGAAAAAACAAACACAGTTTTGCTTTCATAAACACCTCGTTATTAAAGCAGAACTCACGGGAAAATCACTGTCAGTAAGAAAACAAAGACACATTAAAAAAAATGACGAAATCTGGACTCGAAGGTCCTCAAGGTTCGTGGTTCTATAGGGACATCCCCCGACAATTTCATTTCCCCTAGCCGTGAGGATTTATGTCATCTTTCGTGAAAGAATTTAAAAAGTATCAAAAACAAGAACGACTTCTAACAGGAGCCTTGGTTTTGGTATCGGTTTTGGCGCCGATTTCTTTCACGCTGATGTTGAATCAAAAAGTTCAGTGGCCCCTATGTAGCGCGGTGGGTTTTGTATTAGGTGTGACGGCATTATACCTGCACTCTCTGCGCAGCAATATCAGTGAAAAGTTGGTAAAAAAGTACGAAAAGCTAGAGGTGGGGGATGTTCTTTGTCGAAAAGTGACTCCGACAAATCCGGGGCGTTTTGTGGTGACCAACAGAGCCTACAACCATCTATTTTTAAAGTGCATGTACACGGGTGAAACTGTTCAGGTGTCCAAGGACAGAATCCGCGAAGATTTCGACATTGCAAATTGATTTTGTAAACGCCTCCTCCAGAATGAAATCTGAAGGGGGAGGCTATGAAAAGCGCATCTTTATTCTTGCTCCTTCTGCACGTTGCAGTGTTTTCCTGGGCGCAATCCAAAGAAGAAATTCAAAACGAAATTGAAATTGAAAGCCTGAATTATCAGTGCGGCGCGGACACCGTTCGCGGTATTGACTTTAAGTATTGTTATCGCAAGGCCAGGGCTACCAACAATGATGACATCGTCTATTTCTTTCATGGACTGTATGGCTCAGAAAAATCCTGGCAGCGTCAGTTTTGGGGAACTTGGTTTATTCAAAAGTGGTGGTATTTCAGAGGTTATCAGCCGCGCGTGATCTCTATTTCCTTCGGTCCTCAGTGGCTTCTTGTGAATAACAAAAAGTATCCGCTGCTGCCGCTATTTACTGAAGAGATCATGCCCATGATGGAAAAACGTCTGGGGGGATTGCGAAAAGGCAAACGCCATATAATCGGCCAGTCGATGGGTGGATTCAATGCCACTCAAGTGGCCCTAAGAAATCCGGGAATGTTTTCCCGTGTGGCTCTGCTTTGTCCCGCGATCACTCATATTGGTCCTTATGATTCAGAAAAAGACATTCAAAACTATGTTGCGCGGACCGGAGCGAAACTTCGTTTGGTCAAAAAAATGCTGACAGTTTCCCGGTCCTTTTTTTTAAACAAAGCGGATTGGGATCTTCACAATCCCTTTAATTTGTTAAAAAAATACAAGTCTTCTGAACGAGCCAAATTTTATCTGTCGACTGGCATGATAGACGGATATGGCTTCCAAGAAGGATCGAAAGATTTTTATGATATGGCTCACGGGAAATCCTTCTTTTCCAGATGGGTCCCTGTTCCTGGTGGTCACTGTAATTTTAATAGAAAAAACACGGCTTACTTCATCATGGGGGAATGACGTTTATGGGCGAGATGGAATCTTATAAATTTGAAGAACCGAAAAGCAAGAGTATGTCTATAGAAGCTCAAGAGGCTTATCGTGAAGAGATTCGCTCATTGGTTGAGCACATCACGCGACTGCTCGTCGATCAGCCAGAGACGGTGACAGTGACCACCTATGTCGGCCCTAAAACCACTGTTTATCGGGTGAATTGTGCCAAAGAAAATCTAGGTCAGGTCATTGGCAGTCAGGGTAAAACCATTATGGGCTTGCGCGCGGTGGTTCACGCCATGACAGCAAGGACGGGGATTCGTTCCATCGTGGAAATACCGGTTTAGAAGCGAAATCACCCCCTGCTTTCGCCCCTTGGTGTCCGTTCGCATTTTGTTTTCATTTAAAACTCAGTTTCTTTTCACTTAAAAGGCTTTTTAAGCCCAGAGTTGCTCTGGTTAGAAAGGCCTTTTAGAACTGGGCTTGTATGTCACATGCCGAGTTCGAGGTCTTCAACCATCGCACCAACAATTACTACGCCTTTCGACGTCTTTCTTTTGAACAGGATGTCGATCTTTACTGCCGATGGATGCAACAGCCCTACGTAGCGCAATGGTGGGGATTGAATTTATCCCGCGCGGATCTCGCGCAAAAACTGCTTGCAGAGCTTGAGGATACTCATCAGGAACTTTTTATCGGTCTTATTAATGGTCGACCAGTAAGTTATTTCGAAAAGTACTGGTTGCATGCAGATGCGTTGGGGCACTTTATTCATCATGAGCCCTTTGATCAGGGGCTGCATTTTCTTATCGGCGAACCAACCTATTTCGGACGCTTACACACGTCCTCTTCAATAGCGGCATTCACGAAACTCATCTTTACAGAAAAGCGGACCCAACGTGTTATCGGCGAGCCAGATATTCGTAATAAGGCCGCCCTTCTCTATGCAGAAGCCAATTGTTTTGTGCAAAGAGAAATCGTCACACTTCCGGAAAGAACCTCGGCAATAATGGTCTGCGAGCGGGAACAGTTTTTTTCGCGCTTCGCGAAAGAGGAAACTCAGCTTTACCGAAGATTTCCGGCTGCAAACGAAGCGTCCTTTTCAGCGAATCTTTAAATACAAAAAGCGCGAAGTTTCCTTCGCGCCGCTAAAAGTTAGTATTTGAAATTTCTATTCTTCTTCCACGAAATTTGTCGCACGTACGATATCGAATTCGTAGCGTTGCTGTAAATCCTCAAGACTTTTTGCGCGATAAGCACCAAAAATTTCGCCGACATAATAAGGCATTAAAACTTTCGGCATCTGGAAGTAAGCATTCTGCATCATAGAGACTTGAATGGATGGATATGAAACCACCTGACGGCCGCTCTTGCCGTCGATCACAAATTGCGCGCGATAGCCGGCTTTCTTCAGTAGGGCTTCTTCGTGATTTCTATTCATATAACAGTGTCCGATTTCATGGATCAGCAAGTTGTACAAAGGTGAAGCGTAACCGCTTTCTTTATCGTACACTCGTGTCGAAAAGAACTTTTTGTTCAGAACGATTTTCGTTCCGACGCCGTTGGCATCGCGGACACAGGACGAAGATTCACGTTGCAAGTGAGTCTTGGAAACGACCACCGGGATTTTACTCCAATCCACGTTAATGGAAAACTGGGCGGCATAATCACGGATCAGCGCCATGTTTTCGTCGACAATGTTTCTTTCTTCAGCGGAGGCCTCGTCCACAACAGACTCTGTTCCCTGAAGAACTTCTCCGGTCGGAGAATCGTCTGAAGAGTTAGCACAACCGATGAACGCCAATAATGTTAGGGGTAGTAGTATTAGTTTTTTCATGAGTCATAGTTAGCCATGCTTTGGTAGAGGAATGGAATTCTTAAATGGTCCGCTTGGTAACAATCAAAAATGCCGCACTCTGTGGTGTGATCTGCCGTAAAAGCTTCAGGAAAAATCGACAACTGACAGAATTTAAGAGTAATTTCTAAACTGCTCTTAAAGAAAAAATATCAAAGCGGCAATAAAAATAAATCAAGTCGGGCAGGATCGGGGACGGCAGACCTAGTAAGGCCTTCCGTCTTTATGTGTAAAAATCCACTTTCCATTTTCGCCAAGCACAGCTTTCAGATCATCCGCAGGATAAGACGCTTCATCATGGGGACTACGATCTCCCATTTCAAGATAGATCACCGGATCTGGTGATCTATTTATGAGTTTATGGGCTGGACCTTCAGGGGAAAATCCAGCGCAATCACCGGGTGCAAGAAGATATTCACCCTCATCCGTGACCAAGGTGGGTTGTCCCTCCAGGATAAAAATAAACTCTTCCTGTAAAGAGTGCTTATGCAATAACGCGGATTCCGCACCGGGCCTCAGAGTGGTCAGATTGACGCCAAATTTTTTGATTCCAAAGAGGTCTCCTAAAGGTCTTTTGTCTCGTCCATTCATGCGCACAGCAAATTCGGGAGGGTAATTCGAAGGGGTGGTCCGTAACGGCGCCTCAGAGGCTTTAATAAATTTTTTATTTATCGACATAGTCTTAGATTAAAAGACAAAGCGAGACGCGGCAATGTCAGCGTCTGAATTCCATACCTGGCTGTCCACAGAATCTATGAAAATTGGCATGTTCTATCATTTATCATGGCTAAAATAAAGTCCGCCTACCTATCCTTGAGTCATCCACGGAGGAGGAATAAATGAAGAAATGGATTGCGGTTTTATTTGCAAGTATTTGTTTAGCCAGTCTTAATGCACATGCTGAAGATATACAAACGACCGACGAAATGCCTTGGGATGCGGTGATTGAGCCAATGTTGGGCGGTTGTCCCTCAGGCACTCGTCCTGTCGCTAAGTACTGTTGGAATGAGTATCGCGGCTGTCTAGTGAAATGCGGAACTCTTTGTCAAAAAGTACCAACACCACCACCAACTGGCGGAACACCAGACCCTGAATAGCAGATAAAAGGCGCAGAATTTCTCTGCGCCTTTTAGACGACATCTTCTGAAGTATCAGGTGAAATCAAGAAATGAAAGTAAAACGAATCGTCGCAAACATCGAAACCAAAAAGATCTCAGCCGCGCGCCGTTTTTATGAAAAAGTTTTGGGCTTGGATGTCCTTATGGACCACGGCTGGCTTGTTACTTATGGATCCAGTACAAAAATGACGGTGCAGATTAGCTTTGCATCTCAAGGTGGATCGAATACGAAAGTGCCTGATTTATCGATTGAAGTCGATGATGTTAACGAGGCATATCGCCGCATGAAAAAAGCCCGATTTAAAATCAAATATCCTTTAACCGAAGAACCTTGGGGCGTACGAAGATTTTTCGTTCAAGATCCTTTTGGTCAGACAGTGAACATTTTGGAACATCTTTAAGACACAGCTTTGGACTCAGCATAACCCCGCATAATGCGGTCGGTGACTTAATTACTGAGACTTAAAGAAGAGACATTTTTAATGAGAATTTACCTTCAGGAAGGTCCAGACATATTCTTCTGATAAGTTATATTATGTAACGATGTATATATATCAGCTTTAGAATATACGTCTTAAAGCCTGATAATTTGGTTCATTTCTGGAATTTCCACATCCCACTTTAAATCGGCTTTAATACGCGATCCAAGCTCTTCCGATGCAGACCTTTCCCCATGCACTAAAAAGACTTTCTGCGGGCTTATAGGAGCTTGTTTTAACCAGTTCATCAGATCACTGCGATCTGCATGGGCTGAAAACGAATCCGAAGGAACGACTTTGCATGAGATATCTACATACATACCATGCATTTTGATTTCCTTTTCACCATCCAGAATGCGGCGACCACGAGTTCCAGCACTTTGAAAGCCTGCCAATAGCAGAATATTTCGTGGGTTTGGCGCAAAGGCCTTTAAGTGATGTAAAACTCGGCCTCCAGTCAACATACCACTGGCGGCAATGATCACCATGGGGCCTGATTGCTCGTTTAAAAGCTTCGAATCTTCGGCGGTTTTGACATTGTGAACTTCTGACAGAATTTCCGCAAATTGACCTGGACCTAGACGATGGAAAAACGGGTAGGCCTCATACAGATCTGAGATCTCTTGTCCCATGGGAGTATTTAAATAAACGGGGATTTGCGCGGGGACTTCCCCTGCCCTTTTTAACTCTACAATTTCGTACATCAGATTCTGCGCGCGGCCCACGGCAAAACTAGGTATTAACAGCACCCCTTTGGATTTTGCGATCTCTAAGATACATTGTTTCAAAATCTCTTTTGAAGGGATTTCTGAATGGTCGCGATTCCCATATGTAGATTCCATCACGATATAATCCGCTTCTTGAGGCGGCTCTGGAGGCCACATCAAAGGATCGTTATTGCGTCCCAAATCCCCGGAAAAATAAACTTTCTTTTCACCATTAGAAACTAAGACAGAAGATGCGCCCAGGATGTGTCCTGAGTTAAATAATTCGATGGATAAGGTGCCAATTTTAAATTCCTCATGCACTTTATGCGTTCTAAACAGAGGCAGAGTGCGATTGACGTCTTCAACGGTATAAAGAGCCAGAGCGGGATGATGTTTAGAGAACCCTTTTTTATTGGCGTATTCAGCATCTTCTTCCTGAATTTTTGCGGAATCCAGAAGAATGATCTTCGTGACTTCAAGCGTGGCTTCGGTGCAGTGAATCTCCCCTTTAAAACCTTTTTTTACAAGTAATGGCAAAGCTCCACAATGGTCCAAGTGAGCATGGGTTAAGACCACCGCATCGATGTTGTTTGGTTCGATTGGGAAATCAGACCAGTTGAGTTGGCGCAATTCTTTAAGGCCTTGAAACATGCCGCAATCAACAAGAATACGGGTTCCGTCATTATGAACCAAAAATTTGGATCCAGTCACAGTGCTTGCACCGCCAAGAAAACCAATCTCCACAAAATCCCCTCTCGCTGATTTCTTTAATAATAGCCTTATTCCTGACCGTATTTTGACCGTTTACGCATACAGTCAGAATTGTATTCGGTGCAAAGCTCCGCTAGTCTTTGCGGGCGTTTTTGCACAAGGGGGATTCATGGCTAAAACGATATTTATTTCTTTTTTTGTGTTCTTGTCGGCCGTTCTAATTTCTTGTTCAGATTCCAGCTCGAAAAACCCTCAAATCGTAAATCCTGCCAATAAAGCAGATAATTCCTGGCAAGCCCCCTATCCAGCCCATTGGTGGAAGAGTGTTCCGCGCGAGCAGGCAAAATCCTGGGAAATTCTTCCTCAGGATGCAGGCATTATGGAAGTTGTTTTGAGCAAAAGAAATGAATTAGGTCTGCTTTCTAATTTCGCCGACGCGTCTTTCGTGTTCCACGGCGTGTGTTACCCGACAGTGGAAGCTTTCTGGCAAATGATGAAATATCCCGAGACCGAAAATGATCCGCGCTGGACCTGGGCAAAAAAATGGAAATACACGCGTGAAGAAGTATCACAGATGAACGGCTATGCTGCAAAAAGTGCTGGGGGCTACGCCAACTTTCTGATGGAAAAGAACAATGCCAACTGGGTGACTTTCGAAGGCAAAGTTTTTCCGTTTGCGACGAAAGAACCCGCCGAACACTACAATTTGATCTATGCAGCCCTGATCGAAAAGCTTCGTCAAAACCCGATCGTGCTTGAGGTTCTGATGAAAACAAATGATTTGAAACTTCTCCCCGACCACGGTGTTTCAGAAAAATCGCCTCGTGAATGGCATTACTATTTATTGTGGATGGATATTCGCGAACAGCTGAAAAAGAATCAGTTGTCTTTGGTAACGACGGAGGATCTCTCTTTGAAAACCTGTAAAGGTCACAACAACTAATTATGTTTCAGGATTTTTCGACTGATTTTAAGAAGTACAAGGACACCTCTTTTGTAAATCTGAATAACGGCACGCTGGGGCTTTGTCCTTCGGCTGTTATTGACCAGCAAAAAAGAGAGCTCGAACTCTTCGAGTTGAACACTTCTTACAGTCTAGGGGCCTCGTGGTCGCGTTTATGGAGTCTGCAGCAACAACTGGCGGCCTTCTTCAATGCCGACCCTCAGGATCTTTTCCTGCGCCCCAATGTCACGCTGGCATTAAATGAAATTGTCATGGGACTTCCTCTGCCGAAAGGCTCTGAGATCCTGACCACGAACTTTGAGTACGGTGCCGTCGTTAATATTCTGAAATTCAAAGCACGTAACGAGCAACTAAATCTGCGCTTTATGAATGCTGATTTTCTTTACTCGGATATCAGTGCTGACGAGGCTGTTGCCAATTTCGCCAAAGAAATTTCCGAACAAACCCGGGTGTTGGTAGTCAGTCATGTCTTTACCGGCAATGGCATTCAACTTCCCTTGGCAAAACTTGCGAAAGAACTGCGTAAGAAAAATGTGTGGCTGGTGGTGGACGGCGCTCATGCTCCGGGATTGTTTAATCTGGATTTTAATAAAGATCTTCAAGATGTCGATTTCTATGCCGGAAATTTACATAAATGGTTCATGGGGCCAAAGGGCACTGCCTTCGGCTGGGTGAATCCCGCACTCCAGAGTCAGCTTTTTCCTCGATATGGCTCATGGACAACGGAAGCAGAACTAGCTCCCGTCATGGGAGAATTCAGAAATCATCCCTTTGCCGCCCGCATGCTATGGTCACACTCACAAAACTTTAGCTCGTATTACGGCCTGGAATCGACTTTGGCCTTTTGGTCCCGCTCAGGAAAAAATCAGATCTTCGCTGAAATTCAAAAACGCCGAAACTATCTTGAGGACGGATTGAATCGTTTGCAGATAAAGCCACTTAAAAGCCGTCATTCAGAAATAGCTTCATCTTTGTTATGTTACAAAATTGAGGATTTCAAGGGGTTGCATTTTGACGATTTGATCGTGCGCGATTCCAATCCCAGAATCCAGGTCGGGCTGCCTCGTGTTCCAGGCAGTCCTGTAATGCGACTGACCCCGCATATTCACAACTCTCAGGCTGAACTGGACACGGCTCTTCTTACCCTTGCAAAGTTTGTCTAGTGTCTTGACGTCTGTCGACACAAAATGCCTCTTTCTCAAAATGAGACAGGGAGCCGCCCCCGCCTTTTCTTTTTATTCAATATAAAGGCCTTTGATTGAGCACAGGCATTGCTCTGGTAATGCTTCGAAGAAGAGGTGTCTCTATGCCTGTGCATAAGATGGTTTATAGGTTCGTATTAACTTTGATAATGGCGCTCAGCTTTTTTGGACCGGCACATGCCGCCCAAATGTGCGAGTATGTCTTTACAGAGCCGCAGGTCAAAGCTCGCGGCGCGGATTTTGGTCTGCGATCTGAAGCAAGACAGCCCGAAACTCCCCTTGAACTTTTGCAATTTAAAACAATCAAAGGCGATCTTTGGGCCACGCTGGAAAAAATCCCGCCACAACGCAAAGCTCAGATCGAGCACCTTCTGGCATCGGTCGAGTTCTTCGATTACACCCACACGGCCGAAAAGATTCTACCTAACTTCCTTGAAGGCAAGCGCGAAGTTTTGGATTTTTCTGTACTCTACGATCGCGCGGGAGAAGAAAGATCGGCCCCTTTTAAGGGGTTCTTGCGAGCTCGTGATAATTTCCTAAGAAAAGAACAGCCTCCCATCACGGCTGAACTTTTGTCGGAAATCCATAAGCGCATCATGGAAAATGGTGTTGAGGGTGTTCGTCTTCAACAGCTCGGCGTGTGGCGCGATGGTCATTGGACCGGGAATGTTGCTGGCGCCTTCAAAGTCACTCCGAAAGAAGCTGAGATTTTAAGAGAAAATCCCTATCTAAGTTTTGAGGAAGGGGCCCGCTCAGACAGCACGCTGAATGAAAATGTTTGGAAAAATGTAAAAATCTGGGGATCCCACCGCAACATGGTTGCCGAAACAGGCAATGCCGTCGAGATCTCCGGCCGTATTCATTACCCCTATGTGAAGACGCCAAAGCAAGAGACCGTCGATCTGATTAAGAATTCTCATCCGGAAGTTTACAAACAGATCATGGAATACCGTGAACAGCATGGTACTTCCTACTCAGGCCAAGGTCCTCAAGCTTTAGAACAAGCCTTCACCAAAGCTCTTGTTGAGGAACGCTTTGCACGTTTCAATGCCGAACGCGCCGCTTTGGGCGAAGTTAAAATTGGCATTAATGAACACAGATATATCGACCTCGTCGCAGATCTTCAGCGTGACCTGGTTGCGATCCACCCGGTTCTTAATGGGAATGGTCGCACGACAAGACTCTTGATGAACTACATGCTGACGAAGGAAGGTTTGCCTCCGGTTCGTCTAGTGGATCCTTTTTTAGATGTTCAGGTCTCTCAAAAAGAGTGGCGTGAATACGTTCATAAAGGCGTGGTTAACAACGCAAAACTACAGGCAGATGTTCTGTTCCGCCTGAAAAATGGCCTGACAGTTGAGCACTCGCCAGAGTTATTGTACCCAGGTTTGCCGGAAATGGTCAGTATCTCGCTAAAACAACAGGGCAAGACCAAGGAAGTGCAGAACTACGCCCAAGCAAAAGTGGATGCAGGACAGTTCAATGCCTTCATCAAAGCTTTGATGCAAAAACACCCTGAATTGACAACTGAGATTAAGAACAACCGCCTGCGCGCGATGTCTCGTATCGCTGATTTGTTTGTTGAGTACTACAGATCAAAAACGGTTCGCTACATCCACGATAAAGATGGGGAACGCGAGATCGGCTTGCGCCTTGTTGACCCGGACTTTGTGGATCTGTTTGCCGTTAACAGATCCGGCAATAAAACACTTTGGGACGCAAAAATCGACCGCTGGTACGACAAAGACATGCTTGTCTGGCGTGGTCTTTCCAATAAAACCAAAGAGCCTATTCGTCAGGAGTTATTGGACTACTTCAAAAAACCGACTTCTCACCTGGTTTCCAATAGCGTGTTAAGAGCTCTTCGTGCGGGCACGCCACTGGTTCAGGCGATCAAGGCTGACTTTGCTCTGTTTAACAAAGAATCTTTGAATGGCGATATGGTTGAAATGGCTATTGATCACCATAGAAGTGGTCCTAAATACGGCATCTCCTACGGATATTCGACGTCTAAGCGTGAAGTAGTTGGTAAAGCCTTTGCGATGGGCGCGATGGTTGTCGGCGAGTATGGTAAACACATGGATCCGGCGCTTCAGGCGCAACTGAAGTCTCGTATCAATGTCGCCTCTTACCGTGCACTTAAAGACGTTGATTTGGGTCGTTTAAAGGCGTTTGATCCCGAGTTTTCCTACACCTATGGCCGCCAAGCCGAAGTGATGGGTATCGGAGGTACAGATCCAGATGCCGTGATGTTAATCCAAAAATTGGATGCGACCGGTAAAGTTATGGAAACGCTTCTAAGAAACGTTGAAAAGCCAAATGAAGTTTTGGTTATCGACGGTCGCTATGTGC
Organism: Bdellovibrio sp. ArHS; assembly: GCF_000786105.1. Taxonomy (NCBI): domain Bacteria; kingdom Pseudomonadati; phylum Bdellovibrionota; class Bdellovibrionia; order Bdellovibrionales; family Pseudobdellovibrionaceae; genus Bdellovibrio; species Bdellovibrio sp. ArHS. The sequence continues at coordinate 78,504 of NZ_JTEV01000012.1, read as the reverse complement.
CGGGAGAAGGACCTCTCCCGACAGAAAGAATCAAAGAGCGCCTGCTTATTCAGCCAACCACTCCTTAAAACCCAGCTTTAGGGCAGCCTCAATGTCTTTGCGATCAATTTCGTAGACATTGGAGTTGCCCGTAGGGCTTCCACAAACCTGAATACGCATCATTCCGTCGTTTTGGTTTGAAGCGGAATAAACCTTGATGTCTTTCAGTTGTTTCTGCATTTCCGCAACAGGAATCGCTTTACCCTGACCACATTGCAAAGATCCGTCGGGCTTAAAAACTTTTACTCGATCTGTCGCCGCTGACTTTGTCACAGGAACCTCACTTTGAGTTGCTGTTACCTCGCCTTTGCCAGGTTGCTTTTGCGTGCGGCAGTTGCCGTGAGTGCAAGCCCCTAGAACCAAGACAAAAGGAAGAACGGCTAAAAGTTGTTTCATCTCTTACTCCTTAAAATAAGGTGTTTTAATCCAACCCGCTTGAATCGCAAAAAGATTGGCTTCGCCTGAAATGAAATACACTCGTCCCGCCTTTTCATCGACTTGAGGGGCAGAAAGAATGCCCCGGCCAGGCTCGATACTTCCTAAAGAAACTCCCGTATTTGGATCTAAAAAGCGCAGACTTCCTTGCGATTCACCAAAGACCAGAGTGCCTTTGTAAGTCTTCACCTGCGAAGCGATACCTTCGTTAATTTTATAGGACCATACTTTGTCGCCATTGGATTTTTTGAGCGCCCAGATTTCACCCGTCGTGGTCGGATAGAAAATCTTATCACCCGTCATCGTGACGGCACTATAGCCGCCGCCATCAATCCGCCACAGGACCTCGCCCTTATCGATCGACACACAGTAAAGTTTGTCATCGTAGCCAGCGATGTAAAGCTGATTTCCGTCGATCACAGGAGTGGCATCAATATCCCGGAAACGCTTGTTGCGATTTAACTGAAGCTCCCAAACCACAGCCCCAGTCTGTGCATTTAAAGCGACCAACGAGCCATCTGAAAAGCCGACGTACAACGTCCCTTTATTAAAGGCCGCCTGACTGCCGCCACGGATAGAAAACTGCGAGGTGTCCTGACGAGAATAAAGCCACAACTGCCGCCCCGTGGCCGCATCTAATGCGTAGAAAACGTTATTTCCAGCCAGGAAGTAAACAACACCGTCTTCCAAAAGAGGCGCCGATAAGTTTTCTGCCTTAGTGGCAAAGGACCACTGAATTTCACCAGTACTTGCGGAAATGGAATAGAAGTTGCCATCACTAGCGCCAACAAAAAGACGATCGCGGATAAGAGCCGCGCTTGGCTCGACCCCGTTTTGAATTGGCAGACGCCACTTCAACTGACCGCTTTCTTTTTCGTAGGCAACAAGTCCATCCAGACCATTTCCCTGGATCACCAAGTCGCCGACGATAACTGGCGTCATGCGATTGATTTTACGAAAGCCCAGATTGTCTTTTTCTGTTGTCTGACGAACCCAGGCGGTTTTGACTTCGTATTCTCTTTTAAGATTGTTTTTAGAACTCCATTGCTCCAGTGTGCGATCTAGCGTCGTACACCCAGCAAGACTTAATAAAAGAGATCCTAGAAGCAAATTCTTCATTAAAGCCCCAAATTAAAGATTCTTTTTCGCTTTTAAAAGACGCAGATATTTTTGCGCTTCACGTGCTGCCGCAAAATCAGTTGTGTTTTGGTCTTCTTTTTTTGCGATCTCTGTATAAAGCTCTTCCGCCTTCGTAAGATCGTTCATAGATTCAAAACAAAGGCCCATACGAAGCTTCGCTTCATCGTGCGCAAAAGCTAAAGATTTATGACCCGTCAAAGCTTGCCATTTTTCAATCGCGCCTTTGCAGTCATTTTTAGCAGAAAGCACATTCCCCATTTGCATCAATACCAAAGCCGTCAGCATATCATCTTTATCAAGACCGGCTTCCACCTTTTGTAGCGTTACAAGGGCTTCTTCCTGTTTTCCGTAGTTGGAATAAATTTCGCTGACGTTCAATGCCGCCATCTGGGCCGCTTTGGTTTTTGGAGCTTCAGCAATAAAGCTTTCAAAGCCGGCGATCACAGTACCGTAGTCTTTTTGCAAATCTCCCGAAGCCTTTTTAGCTGGATCAAATGCGGGAACGTTCTTTTTATCTTTACTTTGAGCCGCCATAAGTTCAGCGCGGGCCGCCTCTTCAAATCCAGCTTTCTTTTCGTTATACGCCTTCTCTAGCAAGAAGTATTTTTCCTGCTGCGTGACTTCTTTCTTTTCAGATAGATACCCAGCAATAGAAGTGCCTAGACCAATAACAATAAAAGCGATCACAGCTACGATCACTATTTTTGAATGCGTTGTGGTCCAGATAAAACCTTTTCGCAAAGTTTGTGTGACCTGATCTGGGGACTTCAAATCTTCTTTAGAAATCTTTGTGCTCAAGATAATTCCTCGCTGTTAATAAATACTTACGATGAAAGATTGTTCTTTGGTCGAGGTGGGTTGTCAAGAGATGGGGAAGGGAATTGAATATCACTCGCCGCATAAAAAAGGGGCTCAAAAGCCCCTTGAATTTCGCTGGAAAGATGTGCAGCGCTAAGACGGCTTCAGCTTCGGCGGCACTCCGGCCGCCTGTGCTTTGCTGGCTTACGCCAGGACTGTTAGCGATTATAAACTTCTTTAAGCGTCGTGAATGAACGAGAAGACTTACCTGGGTGACGTTGTTTCAAGCGACCAATTGTGTTGATACGCTCTTCAGCCAAACGGTCTGCCGCTGTATGAGTTCCGATATTGTCACGTTTTGCAATTTCGTAAACTTTAAGAATGTTGTCATAAACGCGCTTCGTTTTTTCGAACGCACGCTCTTGCGAGTAACCTTCAAGCTCGACAAAGACGTTCATCAGGCCGCCAGCGTTGATGACATAGTCAGGAGCATAAAGAATACCCAGTTCCTTCAATTGATCACCGTGGCGAGCTTCGGCAAGAATGTTGTTCGCGCCGCCGGCGATCACCTTTGTTTTGAACTTCGTGATAGTTTGATCGTTCACGATCGCACCCAAGGCACACGGTGCCAAGATATCACACTCCACATAAAGGATTTCGTCAGGAGAAACGGCTTTTGCGCCAGAAGCTTCTGCAACTTTTTTAGTGCGGCCCATATCGATGTCAGCAACTGTAATTTCAGCGCCTTCTTCTTTCAAGTACTTCACCAGGTTGGAACCCACGTTACCAAGACCTTGAACAGCAACGCGAATGCCTTTCAAAGAATCCGTGCCAAACTTTTCTTTTGCCGAAGCTTTGATACCCATCAAAACACCGTGCGCTGTGTAAGGAGAAGGATCGCCCGATCCGCCGAAATCCTTAGGAATACCGGTCACCCAAGGAGTCTCCATGTAGATGTGTTCCATATCTTGAACAGAAGTACCCACGTCTTCCGCCGTGATGTATTTGCCGTTCAATGAGTTTACAAATTGACCGAAAGCCCTGAAAAGACCTTCTGATTTTTGCGTTTTTGGATCACCAATGATAACCGCTTTACCACCACCCAAGTTCAACCCTGAAGCCGCTGCTTTGTAAGTCATACCTTTAGACAAACGAAGAACGTCTACCAAAGCCTCATCTTCATTCTTGTAGTTCCACATGCGTGTACCACCAAGAGCAGGCCCCAAAGAAGTGTTGTGAATAGCGATGATGGCTTTAAGACCAACGTGAGGGTCGTTACAGAAAACAACTTGCTCATGGTCTCCATGCTTAGAAATAAGCTCAAAAGTTCCCAAAGTAGGCTCCTTCATTTATTTAAGTGCGAGGAGATCATGTGGCCATTTGAGTAAAAAGACTAGCGTTAATGCGGCGAATATGTTCGCCGCATTAATTGCCTAGAAAGGGAGCGAGATCCCTCTGAAAAAAGGGATTTCAACTTACATTTTCTCTGGCGCCGGCATCCCGAGAACAGAAAGACCATTTTTAAGCGTCACACCCACTGCGGAGGCCAAAGCAAGACGAGCTTCACGGATGCTTTCGTCTTTTTCTGTCCCAATCGGGCACTCATGATAGAAGACATTGAACTTCTTTGCCAGCTCATACAAGTACGTGCAGATCGCGGCGGGTTTGAAGTTCTCCGCTGCCTGAGCCACCGCCGAATTAAAGCCGAAAAGAGCTTGCATCAACTGTCGCTCTGAAGCATGCGTAAGTTTCGACCAATCCACTTTTGCAGATGTGCGTGAAAACTTACGCCCTAAGCTTGCAATCCGCGCGTAGGAATACTGCACAAAAGGCCCCGACTCACCATCGAGCTTTAACCATTCATCCATATCAAAGACGATTTTTTTATTCGTATCAATACGAAGCATGCCGTAGAAAATCGCTCCCTTAGCCACCTGCTCAGCCGTGTGTTTGATTTCGTCCACGGTCCATTCGTTTTCATAGCGACTAAGGTAGGTTTTCTTCACATGGTCTTCCATGCGGTGAACCAACTCAGTCAAAGGAACAATATTTCCTTTTCGAGAACTCATCGCACCGTCTGGCAACTCGACATAATTGTATTGAAGATGGAAGCAGTTTTTCGCCTGTTCAAAGCCCAACATCTCTAGGACGCGAAAGACCTGCTTGAAATGCAAGGCCTGACGCATATCCACGACATAGACGCTTTTTTCGATATGAACGTCTTCAAATTTATGTTTGGCTAAAAGCAAATCTTTGGTCGCATACAAACCCGTGCCATCAGATTTTAAAAGCATGCAGAAGCCTAGATTTTCAGATTCTAAATTCTTACCGATAGCTCCTTCAGACTTTTCAAGCTTTCCTTGCGCATACAAGTCCTTAACCCAGGCGACGGACGGCGAATCCATCTCGGATTCAAAATACCATTCGTCAAAATGAACACCAGCCCACGCATAAACCTTTTTCATCAGAGCGATCGACCACTCTCGCGTTTCTTGCCACAATTCGAAATAAGGGCCGGTCTTAGACTCTAATTGATGAAGAATGTCGGTAAGCTCTTGTCTATTAATGGCTTCCTGGGGAGTTCCGTTTTGATCTTCCAAAAGTAAATTCGCCTTGGAATACATCCGCCCCAACCATTCCCCTTTTCCTGTTTCAGGAACCGGCTCTTGATTGTGCTTTTTCATATACCAAAGACATTTTGCCACATGCGTCCCCATATCGCCCGGGAACGTCGAAGCGACAATATCGCGACCCGAATAGCGCAGCATTCGCACAATCGCATCCCCCAAACAAAGGTTCCGCATGTGACCAACATGCAGTTCTTTATGAGTATTGGGTTGAGAGTATTCGATCATTGTCTTGGGGGATTTTTCGATCAAAGGCTTTCTAAAAAAGCTTCCATCCAAAATGGTCTCAAGGACTTGCGTTCCATGACAGACAGGCGAAAAAGTAATATTTAAATAGGGGCCCGCCGATTGCACCTTTTCAATCAACGGATCTGCGGAAAAATTTATTGCGATTTCGCCGGCAATTTGCGGAGGAGCTTTTTTTAAGGCCTTAGCTAACGTGAAACACCCAAAAGCCAGATCGCCCATTTCAGACTGCGGGGGTTCAACGAGAGCCTTATAGATTTCATCTTCTGTAAGGGTTTGCCCCATTTTTTGAATGGCTTCAGAGATTTTTTTCGTAGCTAAAAGTCGAATTGAGTCGTGCTTAATCATAGGCCTTTCCAAAACCAAAAAACGGCAAACCAGGATAAACTAATTAAAAGGATGACTATACTCACCTTCTTATGAAAATTCAGGTCTTTTTTAAGCGAAGAAATCTCGCCGCGAAGAGCATCGCGCTCATAGCCGATGCTTTCTAATTTTGCTGATAAATGAGCCATGTCTTCCATGCGCTGTTGACGTTCTAAATCGACCTCTTTCAAGGCCTTTTGATGCAAAACTTGCGGGTTGGTGCTGATAAAATACTGGGGGGTTAAGCCCGGGATCTTTTCGCGCAGGGCCATATACCATTGCAACGCCCTCCAAATATGCGGAGGAGCTTCATCATCTTGTTTCGTCCAACGTGTCCAACTTGAAGGATCAACCAAAAGAAGTTGGGCCATTTTACGTTGCGAAAGCCCTAAAACACCCCGAATCTCCTCCAAATTTCCGATCTGCTTTTGGATTACAGAGACCTGAGCCTCGTAATGAATGCGCAAAGATGTCTTTGAACGAGGCCCTATATCGCCCTCCAAAAACCCCTCTTTTAAAGTGGTCTTTTCATCCTCACCTAGACCTAACCCTAGATCGCCCATTTCCATCCGAACCCCTTCAGGACTATTGTTTTTCACAACATTTATATTGTTTTTTACAATATTTGACGTTGTATAATACATATATAATCATAGAGTCGCATTCAGGGAGTCAAGCTAAGTCATTGAAACAACAAAAGAATATCCACAGGGATGCTGGGATATGCCCTTTTTCAAATTCACCTAAAGCTTATAGTTATATTATTTAGTGTTAAGTATTTGATATTATTGAATAATATTTATTGGTATTTCGGGTTGGATATTCGTAATGCAGTGCATATATTTATTATTCATTGCGTCTAAACAAATATTTTATACCTATCACTACTTTGAATGCGTCGCATTATGAATATCGGTTGTCAAAGCCACCTGGACTCTCGATGATGGATTCATGGCATCCTCAGCACCTCGGTATCAACTCAATAAGAACAAATATCTCCTGGCGCCCGAATCAGAACGTTTGCGAAAAATTCTCACGGATTTTGAAGATCGGGATCCCCGGAATTGTTTGATGATTTGGATGGCCTTAAGGACGGGCGCCCGGGCCCAAGAAATTTTGAACATCCAGCGTAATGATTTGAACCCTTATGATGAAACGGTCTTTATTCGGGGCCTCAAAAACTCTAACGACCGGGAAATTCCACTTCATTCGCAACTTTTTGGCAGACTTCATCGCTTCGCCGAAAATCAAGGCGGCAATAAAGTTTTCCCCATCACCTACGATCGCCTTTATCAGGTCTGGCAGCTATATCGCCCCGTCCCAAAGAAGTTCCATGCTTTAAGGCATACTTTTGCCATTGAGCTTTATCAGAAGACGAAGGATTTGCGTTTAGTTCAGGTGGCATTGGGGCACAGGAATATCACCAATACCATGATCTATGCGGACTACGTTTACTCCCAACAAGAGCTGCGCAAACTCATTCTTTAAGCCCTTTACCAACGAAAAGTTTCTAGGACATTAAATAGAAAAAGCGCCTTCGTTTTAGGAAGGCGCTTTGGTGGTTCATTTTTAAAGCTTTATTTATTCTTCAGAAGAGCTGATCTCAGAAGCAAGACGCTCAAACTGTTTGGCCTCGGAAGCACGGTGAGATCTTCTTTCTTTTTTGAAAGCCAAAAGATCTTTTTTGGTCGGAGAGTTATAAGACACGCCTGAATTTTCCACAACCACAATGCGCTCACGCACTTCCGCAGCCGCCACTTGATCGCGGGCGTCGTCGATATTTTGTTTCACTGTCGAGTGCAACTCGCCCTGAGCTTTTACGTTCTCAGAAATAAGAGCGTTGAAGTCAGAGATTTTAGCGAAGCTCACAGCAGGAATCATGGCGATGATTGTTACAAGAACTTGCTTTTTCATAGTTTCACTCCTTGTGGATACTGATTACTTAAGCAAGGCTAATGCCACCTAGAACCCCGATAATTTCGCTTTAAAAGGGTCTTGCCGAAAAAGCGCCTGACACCTGTCTAACTCCTGGTGAACTTCTTGATATGAGACGAAATTCCCTCTATCTTAAGGGCACACATCGCTATGACAAAGGTGTCTCAAAATGATCAAAACCCTGTTCCCCACCTTCATTTATTATTCCCCCTTAAGTGTTAAAGGCCAACCCCATCTTCTTAAAGAGTTAAAACAAGAGGCCCTGAAATTTGCAGAGATCGACGAAGAAGGACAGATTTGGTCTAAGAAGAACTACAAGGGCGGCTACACCTCCTATGGATCACTGGCGCAGTTGCATCGCTATTCCTCCACCTTTGAAACTTTGGAAAAAGAAATCAATAAACATGTGCGTAAGTTCGTCAAACATCTTGAAATGGATATTGATCCGAAAGAATTGAAGATGTCGTCATGCTGGGTGAATATCATGCCTACGGACGTCATTCACACCATGCACATCCACCCCCTTTCCGTGATTAGCGGAACTTATTATGTTCAGACCCCAAAAAATTGTTCGTCCATCAAATTCGAGGACCCGCGCCTGGATTCTTTCATGGCCTCGCCACCGCGCAAACACAACGCCAAAGATCACAATCAGCGGCACTACTCCCTAGCACCGCAAGAAGGGCATGTTGTGCTCTTTGAAAGCTGGCTGCGCCACGAGGTCCCCAAAAACGATGCGAACAAAGAGCGTATTAGCATCAGCTTTAATTACGACTGGGTCTAATGATGACAGAGGGCCTAGGCATTCACATTCAGAACCTTCACAAAAGCTTCAAAAAGCGTGAAGTCATTCATGATTTGAGTTTGGATATCGCGGCCGGTTCTTTTGTTTCGTTAGTCGGCCCTTCTGGCTGCGGCAAATCGACGTTGTTACGTTTGATTGCAGGTCTAGAAAATCCCACAAACGGGGAGGTGAGTCTCTCCCCGCCTGGCAAAAACATTTCCGGCTTCGTCTTTCAAGAGGCCAATCTGCTGCCTTGGCGGAATGTTTTTGAAAACGTCGCCCTGCCTTTTGAACTACGACCCGAGTTTCAATCTTTGCCTGAAAAAGACAAAAAACTTCGTGTTCTGGCGGCTCTTAAAAAAGTCCAGCTTGAGGGTTCAGAAAATCTTTTTCCTCATGAACTTTCAGGGGGCATGAAAATGCGGGTTTCTTTAGCACGCGCTGTGGTTCACACCCCTCGACTTTTGTTGATGGATGAACCTTTCGCAGCCCTAGATGAAAACACACGTTTTGAAATGCAGAATCAGCTTTTAGATTTGTGGAAAAAAGAAAAGATGACCATCGTCTTTGTCACCCATTCGTTGTTCGAAGCGGTCTATTTATCTGAACGAATTATTATGTTAAAAGGCCCTGACGCAAGAATCGTGATTGATGAAAAAGTCGACCTGCCTTTCGAACGCACCGAGGATCTACGGACATCAGAAAAATTAAATCAACTTGTCAGAGGCGTTTCCGCGAGGTTGAGAGCATGAAACGCTTATACCCGGCGCTGTTAAGCTTTTTACTTCTCACTTTACTTTTAGAAATCATCGTTCAAAACGGCCTTGTCAGCAATACTTTAATACCAGCCCCAACGTCCATTATCGCGACTCTGCAAGAGTTGCATGAAGACTTTCTTCTGGCGTTTAAAGAAACTTTTCTAAATGTTTTAGCTGGGCTCGCGCTAAGCATCTTGGTCGGGAATCTGATTGCCTTCGTCTTTTCGCTTTCCGAAATCCTCAAGCGCGCCATTCTGCCTTTTGCCGTCTTTTTTCAAACAGTCCCGATCATCGCGATAGCTCCCCTGTTAGTGATCTATTTCGGCTTCGGCGCCCCGACGGTGATCGCCTCTAGTTTTATCGTGTCACTTTTCCCGATTATTGCGAACACTTTGATGGGGCTTGAAAGTGTCAGCGATTCGCAGAAGGATCTTTTTCGTATTTATCACGCGTCTCGCTGGCAGATGCTTGTAAAGCTGCGGGTTCCGGCGGCCTATTCCTATATTTATTCTGGCCTTAAAATCTCTGCGGGTCTTTCCATCATTGGCGCTATCGCGGGCGAATTTGTGGGCGGTGGCGGCCTGGGCGCACTGATTGACTCTGCACGCACGCAGCAAAGAGTGGACATCGTGTTTGCTGCGTTATTATTGTTATCACTCATGGGTTTACTATTTATGGGAGCTTTGGCCGTGATCCATAAACTGATCAGCCAACGTCGCCCCTTCGCCTTGGACTCACAAGAATAAGGACTTAAAATGAAAAAATGGCTTTTACTGATCAACTTCCTTGTCATCTCCCCAGCGTTTGCTGAGTCACTTGTTCCAACTACCTTGGCTTTAAATTGGAAAGCCGAACCTGAATTCGGAGGTTTTTATACAGCCGCCCTTCAAGGTATTTACAAAAAACACGGCTTGGATGTGAAGATTCTTGAGGGAGGATCAGGGACACCCACGGTGCAAATGTTGGCCAATGGTAAAGTCGAATTCGCCATTGTCAGTGCGGATGAAATCATTTTGTCTCAGGATAGAAATCCTAAAAATAAAGTTAAAGGTCTTTTCGCCGTTTATCAGACGTCTCCGTACATCGTGATGACTCATGCAGAAAGAAACTTGAAAACTCTTCGCGATGTTTTTATGTCTGAAGGGGTTCTTTCCATGCAGTCTGGATTGCCTTATTACCAATTTCTAGTGCAAAAATTCGGAAAACCTCAGGTAAAAGTGGTGCCCTATGCCGGGGGTGTTAGTAATTTCTTAAACGACAAAAGCTTATCCCAGCAAGGATTCATCACCACCGAGCCTTTAAGCGCGGAAAAAGCCGGCGCCAAGGTGAAGACCTTCCTGATTGCCGATGAAGGATTCAACCCCTATCTTGTCGTGATTGGCGCCACCGAGGACACACTTAAGAAGAAACCTGAAGTCGTAAAAAAGTTTGTGGCCGCCTCACGTGAAGGCTGGGCTGCTTATTTAAAAGACCCGCAGGCGACGAATGAATACATGGCTAAACTTAATAAAGCCTTTGATCTGGCGACCTTTAATAAAGCCGCCGAAGTGCAAAAACCCCTTATTGAAACAAAAGGCCCCTTAGGCGCTATGAGCTCCAACCGCTGGGAGACGCTGGTACAACAGCTTAAGGATTTAAAGCTGATCAAGGTTTCGCCCAAAACTGAAGACCTCTATCAAAACTTCTAATCCAGTTTGGAGTGTGGCAATTTGAGGTCTTTTTACATCTAAGATCTCAAAACCCGCTTATTTCCACCTAAAATCCATTCCCAAATCAGGGCTTGACCTAGCGCTTCAAAATGCCTTAAAACATCCTGCTTGCCATTAGTTAAAGTGCTGATTTTGGCCGCACTTAAGGAGTTCCTATGAAAATCAAACTGACCGAAGTTCCTGAAGAGGGACGCTCTTATTCCTGGTCCACGGAAACCGGCGAGGCCAATGCCGTCTTGAAGGATATTGTCGGTAGCAATCACTATCAGGCCGAATTCTTCATTAAACCTTTAAATTCCAGAGACTTCGACCTTACCGGGCGCATTGTAACGAAAACCCCCGAGATCTGCTCTCGTTGTGGCATCGACATCAATTATCCGGTCAACGAGAAGTTTCACGAGATTCTGATCCCGAAACAGGATCAGCCTCGCAATAGCAAGTATTCTAAAGTCAATCATGTCAGCGACCTTCCTGCCGACGGGCCTGAGGTCTCTGAATACGAAAATATGGTTTTTGATATGGGTGAATTCCTTCACGAAATCGTGGCTCTTGCTGCGCCTTTTAATCCAGCATGTCCCGAAAACGTGGATGGAAAGCCTTCGGATTGCAGAATTCCTGAGGAAGGACAGCTCTTTAGCTACAATGAAGAGATGCCCGTAGAGAAGCCTCAGAATCCTTTTGCGGTTCTAAAGAACATCAAACTCAATTAAAGGGTTGATTTTTATCATTCTTTGGTTAAATTAACGTGCTTCAATTATAAATGACTCAAAAAGAGGTTTGAAATGCCAACTCCTAAGAAGAAAACGTCTCGCTCTCGCCGTGACATGCGCCGCTCTCATGATGGTCTAACTGCTCCAGCAGTAGCTGTTGAAAAGAAAACTGGCGAGCTAGTACGCCCTCACCGTGCCACTAAAGGCGCTGACGGTGCGTTGTACTACAAAGGCAAACAAATCAGCGCAGCTAAGTAATCACTTATTACAGCAAGGTTGACTCCATGGCAGGAATGTATCGATCTCGAGTTTCAGGGATAGGCTCGTATTTACCAGAAAAGATTCTTTCTAATAAAGATCTTGAAAAGATGGTGGAGACGAACGACCAATGGATCGTTGAAAGAACCGGGATCGAACGCCGCCATATTGCTGCTGAAGATCAGGCAACGTCTGATCTTTGCGTTATTGCCGCAAAAAGAGCTCTTGAAGACGCCAACTTAAAAATCGAAGACATCGATATGATTCTTGTGGGCACCGTCACTGGTGACCATCAGATGCCTTCGACCGCAGCCTTTGTGCAGGCTAAGTTGGGCGCAAAAAACATTATGGCTGTAGACTTAAATGCTGCATGCTCTGGGTTTCTTTACGGTGTCTCTATCGCAGATCAATTCATCCGCACAGGTATGTATAAAAACATCCTCGTGCTAGGCGCTGAAGTTCTTTCTCGTTACATGAATTACAAAGATCGTGAAACTTGCATCCTGTTTGGTGATGGTGCAGGTGCTTGGGTGCTTTCGCGCGCACAAGAAGGTGACAAAAACCTTATTGAAAGTTCGCATCTGCATGCCGATGGAAGTTTGGCAGAGTTGCTGATTCTTCCTTCCGGCGGAAGTCGCATTCCGCAGTCGCACGAAGCGATCGATCAAGGCCTGAACTTCATGGCTATGAAGGGCCGCGAAATCTTTAAAAATGCTGTTCGCACGATGGCGTTATGCTGCCAAGAAGCTTTGGAACACAACAAGGTGTCTCCTGAACAAGTGGATTGGATTGTTCCACATCAAGCCAATAAGCGTATCATCGAAGCTGTGGCTGATCAGTTTAAGTTCCCTATGGAGCGCGTGATTGTGTACCTGCAAGAAACAGGTAACACTTCCGCAGCCTCTATTCCTCTTGCCTTTGATTGGGCAGTTAAAAATGGAAAAATCAAACGGGGTCAAACGATTCTGCTAACCGCATTCGGAGCAGGTCTTACTTCCGGCAGTATTCTATTGAGGTACTAAAAATGTTTACATTAGCATTCCCTGGACAAGGTAGCCAGCAACCTGGCATGGGCCGTTTTTTGTTTGAGAACTTCAAAATCGCTCAAGAAGTTTTTGAAGAAGGCTCTGAGGCTCTTAAGCAAGATATGAAAAAACTGTGCTTTGAAGGCAGTGAATCCGAACTTGCGCTGACTGAAAACACCCAGCCGGCTTTACTTCTTGTTTCAACAGCGACGCAAAAAGTTCTTCGCCAAGAATTCAATCTTAAAGTTATCACAGCTGCGGGACACTCTATCGGTGAATACGCCGCTTTGGTATCAGCCGATGTCATTCGCTTCGACGAAGCTATGCGCGCAGTCCGCACACGCGGGCAAGCTATGCAATCCGCCGTTCCTGTTGGCAAAGGCGGCATGGTGGCGGTTCTCGGTTTAGAGCCAGAACAAGTTGAAACTCTTTGCAACTATGTTGTTAAAAACTCGGGTGCAGGCCCTCTTTCTCCGGCCAATTTCAACTCTCCTGGGCAAATCGTTATTTCGGGCTCTCAAGCGGCGATTAGTTGGCTGAAAGATAACTTCAAACCTGAAGTTATCTTTGCGGATGCTCCGAAGCGAGCTAAGTTAATTCCTCTGTCTGTATCAGCGCCCTTTCATTGCGAAATGATGAAACCTGCAGAAGATAAAATGCGCGAAGTGCTGACTGCGATGGAATTTAAGACGGCCGCATTCCCCATTATTCAAAACTTTCATGCAAAGGCGGAAACAGAAGGCGCTATCTTGCGCGAAAATCTTATTCGCCAAGTCTCTGCGCCTGTTCGCTGGACACAAAGTATGGAAACTTTAAAAGCTCTAGGACACTCACAAATCATCGAGTGTGGCGCTGGTAAAGTTCTTCAGGGCCTGCTAAAAAAGATCGATGGCGACTACTTCAAAGTGATGACCACGACTAGCATGGAAGATATTAAAAATATTGAGGATTTTTTGAAAGCTTCGAGTCATTGAAATTTCTTGAGCTTTACTCTGAGTTCAGCCAAAGTGTGCTGAAAAGGACTTGCACATGAGTGGAAAATCTCTTCAAGGAAAGAAAATCGTTGTCACCGGTGGCAGCCGCGGTATTGGCGCTGCAATCGTAAAACTTCTCGCGGAAGAAGGCGCACAAGTCGCTTTCACTTACTCTTCACGCGAAGAAGCCGCACAACAAGTTGCGCACACTCTTTCTGGCGAAGGTCATTTCTATATTAAAATGGACATCGCAGACGAAACTTCCGTCAACGAAGCTGTTGAACATATTCTAGAAAAGTGGCCCGAGGTCGACGGCGTTGTGAACAATGCCGGCATCACCAAAGATCAACTTCTTTTGCGTATGAAAGCGGAAGATTTTGATGCTGTTGTTAACACGAACTTGCGTGGCACTTTCTTGGTCACAAAGGCCTTTACTAAATCAATGATGAAGGCGCGCAAAGGTTCCATCGTCAATATCACGTCCATTATCGGAGAAACTGGCAATGCCGGACAGGCGAACTATGCCGCTTCTAAAGCTGGCACGATTGCCTTCGGTAAATCAGTGGCGCTGGAATTGGCATCAAGAAATGTGCGCGTAAATAACGTGGCTCCGGGCTTTATTGGCACTGAGATGACAGATGTTCTTTCCGAAGACGTCAAAACGAAGATGATGGAAAAAATCCCTTTAGCCAAGATTGGCGAAGGTGTTGACGTCGCTCAAGCTGTCAGATTTCTTTTGAGCGACGAGTCCAAATACATCACGGGACACACCCTAGATGTAAATGGTGGCATGCATATGAATTAATTTTTTTGCTGAAGAGAACTCATTTTTCCAAAGCTCTTCGCAAAAATACAAAGTCAAATGCGGCTAAACGCAGATGACGACTAGACTTGTGAATTAAATTAGATGAACGCATATTAGGAGGACAAATGGCAATTCATCCAAAAGTAAAAGACATCATCGTTGAGCAATTAGGTGTAGATCCAGATAAAGTGAAGCCTGAAGCTTCTTTCATCGACGACCTAGGTGCAGACAGCCTTGATATCGTTGAACTTGTGATGGCTATGGAAGAAGAATTCGATCTTGAAATTCCAGACGAAGACGCTGAGAAACTGAAAACAGTTCAAGACGTCGCTTCTTACCTTGAGAAAAAAGGAAAAGCTTAATTTTTTATGAACTCCCGATTTGAACGTCCATCAAAACCGCAAAGAAGAGTTGTCGTCACTGGTATTGGCGCCGTCACTCCCCTGGGTAACACCATTGAGGAGAGCTGGGCTGCTGCCAAACGCGGGCAATCTGGTATTGCCAAGATTACAAAATTCGATACGACGGGTTTCGATGTTACTTTTGCCGGCGAAGTGAAGGGTTTTAATCCGGATCTTTATGTCGAGAAAAAAGAACAGAAGAAAATGGATGAATTCATTCACTACTCGATTGCTGCCTCAAAAATGGCGATCGAAATGGCCAAGCTTGAGCTGACGCCAGAAGTGAAAGAGCAAACGGGAGTGATTATCGGCGTGGGCATCGGTGGTCTTCAGACTATCGAAGATACGTCGATTAAATTGAAGGAGAAAGGACCTGGACGTATCAGTCCTTTCTTCATTCCTTCAGTCATCACAAATTTGGCGGCGGGACAGGTTTCCATCGCTTTAGGACTGAAAGGTCCTAACTACTCTATCACTTCCGCATGCGCATCGGGCGTCCACTCTATCGGTGATGCCGTTCGTTATATCCGCGATGGAAATACCGAAGTCATGCTAGCAGGTGGTGCCGAAAGCACAATCTGCGGACTTGCTGTGGGTGGATTTGCATCCATGCGAGCTCTTTCTACCCGCAACGACGCTCCTGAAAAAGCCAGCCGTCCATGGGATAAAGATCGTGATGGATTTGTACTTGCTGAAGGTGCTGCGGTTCTTTGCCTTGAGTCTTTGGAACATGCGGAAAAGCGTGGTGCTCAGATTCTCTGTGAAGTGACTGGTTACGGTGTTTCTTCTGATGCTTACCACATGACATCGCCAGCGCCGGAAGGTGAAGGCGGATACCGTGCGATGAAGATGGCTTTAGAGGATTCAGGCCTGAAGACATCTGATATTCAATACGTAAATGCTCACGGCACAAGCACACCTATGGGTGATGGTCTTGAGTCCGCGGCCATCAAACGTCTTTTAGGAGACCACGCTAAGAACGTCTGGGTTTCTTCAACGAAATCAATGACGGGTCACGCACTAGGTGCGGCGGGAGCAATTGAATCGGCTTTCTGCGTGATGGCGATTCGCGATCAAGTGGCGCCTCCGACAATCAATCTTGAAAACCCAAGCGAAGACTGCGATTTGGACTATGTTCCTAACAAAGCTCGTGAAGGAAAAATCGATAACGTTATTAACAACAGCTTCGGGTTCGGCGGAACAAACGCGTCGATCATATTCTCAAAATTGAAATAGGGTGAAACATGGTTGTGTATATAGGTTGTGATCACGCAGGGTTGGATTTAAAACTGAAAGTGATGGCAGCCTTCCCCGACCTTCAATGGAAGGATATGGGCACACACAGTGTTGACTCTGTTGACTATCCCGATTTTGCCGACAAGGTTTGCAAAAATATTGTTGAAGTAGAACTTCAAAACCAGAAAAACAATATTCAAGATTCACTTGAAGGTCCTGCTTTAGGTATTTTGATCTGTGGCTCTGGCCAAGGCATGGCCATCCGAGCAAATCGCTATCCACAAGTACGCGCGGCCCTTTGTTGGGACGAAGATGTTGCCCGCCTTTCCAGGGAACATAATAATGCCAACATACTTTGCATGGGGGCTCGCTTCATAGCGCCTCAATTAGCCACAAAGATGATCAAAGCATTTTTCGAGACCAAGTTTGCTGGCGGCCGACATCAAAACCGTGTTAGCAAATTAGCCAGCCCTTGCTAGAATTCGAGTTCTAAGAGCTTTCCTGGGAAAGAACTCAGCAAGAAGCGTTGTTTCATAGCTGCCGGTTTCGCAATTCCTAAAAACTTAGAATAATCCTGCCAGCGACACTGGTTGTTGAGGCTTTTCATTAAGTCCCATTCAAGCAATAATTTTACAACCTAAAGTCACTGAAGGAGCTTTTCATGCACGCGACATCTCAATCATTAGCCCAAGTCGATCCCGAAATTTTAGCGGCGATCAACAAAGAGTCTGAACGCCAACAGTACGGCCTTGAGATGATTGCTTCCGAAAACTACACTTCGCGCGCCGTGATGGAGGCACAGGGCTCTATTCTGACAAATAAATACGCGGAAGGTTATCCGGGAAAGCGCTATTACGGCGGCTGCGTGAACGTCGACACTGTCGAAAGTCTTGCTATTGAACGGGCAAAAAAACTTTTCGGTGTGAGTTTTGCGAATGTTCAACCACACTCAGGCTCTCAGGCAAACATGGCTGTCTATCTGGCGGCCTGCAAGGCCGGAGACACGATTTTAGGAATGGATCTGTCCCACGGCGGCCATCTAACCCATGGCTCTCCCGTTAACTTCAGTGGTCTTTTATTTAAAGCGGCTTCCTACAAACTAGACGCAGAAACGGGCCGCATCAATTATGATACAATCCGTGCTACGGCGAAAGAAACTCAACCGAAACTGATTATTGCCGGTTATAGTGCGTATCCGCGCCTTTTGGATTTCGCAAAATTCAAAGAAATTGCCGACGAAGTCGGGGCTCAACTTTTAGTTGATATGGCTCACTTTGCGGGTCTTGTGGCCACAGGCCATCATCCGTCCCCCGCCCCTTATGCTGATTACATCACAACGACAACTCACAAAACATTGCGCGGCCCACGCGGCGGTATGATCCTGACCAACTCAGAGGAAAAGGCAAAAATATTGAACTCGCGCATTTTCCCAGGCATTCAGGGCGGGCCTTTAGAACACGTGATCGCCGGTAAAGCCGTCGCCTTTGGTGAAGCTTTGAAACCGGACTTCAAAAAATACAGTGAACAAGTCATTCAAAATGCGCAGGCTCTTGCTGAAGAATTGCTTTCTCAAGGTTTCAAGCTAGTCACTGGTGGTACGGACAATCATCTGATTCTCGTGGACTTGAGTGACCGTGAAATCACAGGAAAAGTGGCAGAAAACTCTTTGGATGAGGCCGGCATCACGGTGAATAAGAACACTGTGCCAAATGAAAAGCGCTCTCCATTTGTCACCAGTGGTGTGCGCATCGGCACTCCAGCCTTGACCACCCGGGGTATGGGAACTTCAGAGATGAAGCAAATAGCGAAGTGGATTGCGCAAGTGCTCAACAACCCTGAAGATGTCGCTGTGAAGGCGAAAATCCACGAAGATGTGAAGCAACTGTGCACGCGATTCCCTATTTATTAGTCTAAGAACATTGTATCGTTTTGGAATTATCATCTGGTAATTCCAAAATAATGCTTTGGATCCGCGGGGTTATTAAGTATACTCGAAGAATGACACCAGGATGGAATCAGCTAGTTAAATCTGCAGGATGCATTTTCTTCGCGGGAGCTTTGGGCTCTTGCACGACTTTCCACACGCCACTTTCGCGCGAATACCTTAAGCCCGGCAACACCACCCAGGCACGTTCCGTGGCTTCTGATCAAAGCCCTACGCTACAACAAGCATTGACCTTTGATTGGCCTGTGGATCGCGCACGCATGACTCGTGGCTTTTTACCCAATAAAAAAAGACCTCATTTAGGTATTGATTTGGCCGCGCCAAAAGGAACGCCTATTTTGGCAGCCCAGGGCGGAACTGTCATCTATGCTGGCCGTGAGTTCCGTGGCTATGGAAAAATGGTTTTGCTTGAGTCTGGTGATGGCTGGGCGACTCTTTATGCGCATTTCGATAAGATCTTAGTGGCTGAAGGGCAAAAAGTGCATCAAGGCGAAGTTATCGGAGCAATGGGACGCACTGGGCGCGCAACGGGCGTTCATTTGCATTTTGAGATTCGCAAAGACCGCGGACCTATCGATCCCCTGCCACTTCTTCCCATGTCAGCGACCGCAAAACTTTAAGACCCTCGCTGGCTGCCACTGTGGCGGTCAGCCACTGCGGTAAATTACCAAACAAAAAAATCCAGGTAATACTTCGGAATCGGTGAAAACTTCGCACGCTGCGACTTATCATCGTTTCCGAATAAAAAAACCCACAGCTTTTGGCCGTGGGTTTTCTTTCGCTCTTATTGAGTTGTTCTAATTAGAACAAGTTCAAGTTAGCAGATACAGCTACGTTTGTGCGGTCGTCGCGCATATCTTTAGGAGTGAATTGTACGTTTGGATAAACGTAGATATCACGAGTTACAGAGATACCAACACCAACTGATTGGTATGGTTCAAGCTGGTAAAGACCTGCTTCAGTGTAGTCTTCGTATCTAGCAAATTGGAAGTAACCGAAAACTGTTCTGAAAGAGAACGTGTCGTTGAAAGTGTACTCAGCAAATGGGAACAAACCTACGCCGTAGTCGTAACGAGCGTCAACTTGGTCCATGTTACCTTTAGCGATGTCTTTATCGATAGAGATAGAAGCACCACCAGACCAGTTAGAAGAACCGAAATCAGCAAGCACAGTTTGGCTGACTGATACGTTACCCAAAAGGTTGTAGTAATCAGTAGCGTCTTCTTCAGTGTAGTGAGAGTAAGTCACGCTAGAGATCATTTGCATGTTGAATGCACGGTAACCGTGGCTGTAATCAAGGTATGGAGTAGATACTTGAGAACGGCGAACTTTACGGTTTGCATTGCGAGGATCTTGGAAATCCTTCGTGATGTCACCGTGAAGAGGATCCATGACAACGATACCAGTACCGAAAGAAAGGTTACCACCTTTAGAAATACGGTAGTTAACACCAACGTTACCAGACAATTGAGTCAAAGACTCGATAGAAGCAGATGCACGATAGTTAGGACGGATAGAATCGAATGGCTGTTTTAGAGAGCCACCGTTGTAGCCAAGGCTTGATTTGAAAGACCATTGAGATTTCGAACCAAGTTCAGAACGCATACGAGCATTCGTGATCTCTTCGTCGATATCTTTTTTCTGTTCTTCTTTGTTTTGAACATCAGTCACTTTTACAGTGCTAGTGTTCGCTGTTTGGTTTTGTGCTTGCTCTTCTGCATGAGCAGCTACAGTAACCATAGTTCCCAAAATCAGTGACATCAAAATTTGTTTTTTCACTGGTTTCCCTTTCCTTAATGGTTTTGTGTTCTTGTTAAAATCCAAAAACTAAATTTAAAAAATACATCACTCTTTTTTCGGCTCCCAAATAATCGGGGCTGAAAAAAGGAATCAAACTGGTCCCAAATTGGAGCCACGGATCCCTAATGAGCAAGTAAGGTGCCACGACTTCAGTCCCGTTTCAACACCATTTCTTAACTTAAACTTAAAATAAAACCCCTTTTATTTCGATTTGGTGGAATTTGGTGGGTCCAAAATGACTTTAGACACGGATGGCCAGCCGTTAAGAATGAGTAAATCACAAACCTCATTGAAAATTATTCAGCTTTTGAACGCGGCGAGAACAAGCCGTGCAAAGCTACAAGTTGCCCACCGCGTAAGAGCCTTTGATACTGAGAGGAAGAGGAGGTCTTATGGACGAGTCGGAACGTCAGCTTTACCTGGAGCGTGATTATCTTCACCGGATCGGCGTGGCGCTGAATGCGGCTCTTTTTATCGTCGACCGCTTGACCGAAGAGATCAAAGAGGAGGAAGGGCGGCTTGAAACGGACTCTGAAATTGAACGCCTTTTCTACCACCTTGCCGACTATCTTTTAAAGATCGATGCCATTGTAAAAACCCGAAATACGCACCTGTCAGAGATCTTGAATAACGAAATTCAAAAAGGAAAAACGGAGATATCTCGCAAGAACTCTCCGTCGTCTTTAGTTTAAATTTTCTAAAAGAAGTCTACTTGATGCGGCTTGAGCCCAGCACGGCTTGAGTCGTATTGAAATATCCGACCATTCCTGTCGGATCACTCACGCCACCGCTTCCAATAAGAGGTAAAGACTCTTCGGGTTTAAACCACTGATAGCGATCTTCATCAGCCGGGGTCTGCTTATCAAAGAATACGCGCACACCCTCTTGAATGACCATGCGGTTGTTTTTATAGACTTCCATTGTTGCGTAATACGGATTGCAACTTGAATTACCGCACATGGCATGGAAGGCCACCACATAGCCAGCAACATCCACGCGACCGTTGACCTGTTCCGTGCCTGAGTGCGCGGTCGTAACAGGAATTTCTTGATTGTTAATAAGAATCGTCGAGATCACAACACGGGGGCCAGGCTGCCCTTCTGGAGTCCAGTGGCGCGTGACGTTCACAACATCAGCCTCCAAACCTTGCGCGGCGGCCTGTTCTCCGGCGGCTTGAGTTTTTGCACCGTCAACCACCGTCGCTCCCATTTTGTTTTTTTGATAGCGGGCTGCAAACTCTGAATTCTTTTTAGCACAGGCGCTGAAAGAGAGCGCTACTACCGCAAGCAAAGTGATCGTTAAAAATTTAGAGTCTTTCATATCCACCTCAATCACCCTTTACTTGTGCAAGTTAAAAGCCACGCAAGGACAACCCCTAATACCTTGATATCGCAAACAAATCTCACACTGAGACGGCAAGCTTTAAACATCTCTGGGCCGATCAAGACGGATTTTGGCGGGGGTCGTTTAAGGGATCGACAACTTCTGCTTCTCTGACTATCGCAGATACGCTATGGTGAAAACTGAAGGATCGACTATGAGTTTGATTATTAAAAGCCTGCTTGCCGCCTCAGCCGTGGCGATTTGGTTGCTAACGCAAAAATTATTAGGCCAGCGCCGTGAAAAAACAGGGGGGATGATTTACGATTCCCTTCATCAAATCACCGACAGGCTGAACAAGGTTTTACAACATCACCCTTGGGGCGCGCGAGCCTTGTTGATTTCAAGCTCGCTCATCGTCGATGCCCTGGGACTTTTTCTTATTGCCTCTTCTCTTTTCGGTCCTTCGATCCGCCCTCTTTTTGGTTTGTTCTTTTTGTTTGCCCTTCGTCAGATCAATCAGGCGATTACGATTTTGCCGGCGCCTGAAGGCATGATCTGGAAAGATCCAGGCTTCCCGTCATTATTTGTGACCTATGGTGTTTCTAATGATTTGTTCTTTTCCGGGCATACCGCGCTGGCCGTCTTCGGGGCTTTGGAAGTGGCTTCGCTAGGTGGTCCGCTATTTATGGCGTTGGCTGTTTTTATCGTCCTCTATGAAGTGCTGGTTGTTCTTATCTTACGAGCGCACTGGACGATGGATATCTTTGCTGGGGCGGTCACGGCACTATGGATGTTTACCGTGGCAGAAAAACTGGCCCCCGCGATTGATCAGTGGCTTTTGCAGTTTTAAATCTTTTCTTTATCCAGCCAGTTTTCTAACTGATTTAAAATCCAGTGGGGATCATCCAAAAACAGATCGTGTCCCGCATGGGGATGTCTGATCAACGGCAAGTCCCAGGTTTTGGCAATACGCTCTGAGCACGATGGATGCACAACCCGATCTTGTTCTGAAGATAACACCAGAACCGGAACTTCGGGCTTTTGCCGTTGCGGAATCTGCGACGCCAAAGCCAACTGCGATAAAAAGTTTGCTGGACGCAGAGGATACTGTTGGCTGCGCTCTCCCCAGATTGGAGCAATCTTTTTGATGCGCTCCTCAGGAAGGACGCTGGTCATTTTTAGAACACGCTCTTCTTTAACCACGGGGTCTCGTACGGTTGCAAGCCTTGCGATATTGATAAATGCACCCAAGGTCATGCGGTGATAGAACGGGGAATTATTCAAACTTGAGTTCACCAGAACCACAGCCCTCACCTCGTCCGGATAGGCATGTGCCCATTCTAAAGACAGCATGCCACCTAAAGAAAATCCGAAAAGAATTTTTTTATTATCTTGAGGAACCTGAGAGCGCAGCCCTTCAATATTTGGCTGCACTCGCCACGGTGTGGTTTTGTGATAGAACTTGCCGTTACCGATAATATCCGGCGTATGAAGACGATCTTGCGGGAAGCGGGCCTTCATTTCGGGCAGAAAATCCCACCAGTGAAATTCTTCACTGACGATGCCACGAATTAAGACCCACTCTCTAAAACTCGACATGAGCTTCCCTTATGGTTGGAAGCTCAATCCTTTGAAATAAGCTTCCGAAGAATCTTTCGCGTCGTTTGAGTCGTGTTGGATTGTGATCGCCGCGATCTCCATCTCATCCACTGAAACGCCCGGGAAAGCTTTTGCTAAATCTTCCGCCAAGTTGCGCTGGAAGTTCTGAGCCTTACCGAGCATATCTTGGTTATTCAGCAAAAGTTGTTTTGCCTCTGGCAATGTTGCGACGACAATATTTTTGTTGGAGTACCAGTTTTCAAAAATCTGTCCTGCGCTTCTTGTTTCGCCAGAAACCTCGTCACCCCAGTAGTAACCGAAAAGAACTACTTTGTCATTCTTTGGATCGACTAATGTGCGGTCTCCGTTTGCTTTACCCACGCGGATTGTGAACCACACCTGGAAGGCAGAGTCGTCAATACCCGTCTTGCCTTTCACCGGGTCTGCGCCCTTTACACCTTTCGTCACAGCCAGTTTTAGGTTCATTTTTGAAAACTCCACTGGCGAAAATCTGTAGGCCAAAGTAGTCATGCGCATAGAGTTATTAACACTTCTCATCAAAGCCCAAGGCTCACCATTATACTCCGTTGTGATATAACCGAAATCTTTGTTATCATCCAGTCCACCTGGTGAACGAGACTCATAGTTGAACTGATGATCCATGCGGAAGTGAACCATGTTCTTATGGTGGTATTCGATATTAATGCCATTTGGCATGTTCGAACGGGTCGCCGGCGTTACTTTTTTCACCGCCATAATATCCGGAAGCTTTTGCACATCCAACACGGCATAAGGATCGTAACTAAGCTGCGAGCTTGGCAACTTCGTTTTGACCTCATACGAAGAAGCCGGGTCATTCACCGCAGGAATAAGCTGACGGTTCAACTCATGCGAGTTTCCATATGGAAGAACATCCAGCATATGTTCCGCCTTCAATGAATACACGCGAGCCAAATTATCCTTACCGAGACGCACATAACTTTGGGTCTTAAAGGGATGGCGATTGGCTTCCGCTAAGATCACTTGCGCATTCCACACCAAATTGTCCTTATCGTTACCGACATTCAGTTCAGCCATGGATTGCACCAGACCTTTCATAAAGGCCTTTTGATTAAAGCGCGAGGACAAGATTCCCGCCAAGTGATCGGCTTTGATCGTTCCCATATCCAAGGCCATCAGTTTCTGTGGAAATTTTGATGAAGACACGGTCACAACACCATCGTTGCTTTCATCAAACTGACCCAGAATTTTTGTCGCCTTCATGAAGATATGTGAATCTTCCGGATCGCTTTCAAACGTCACCGAGAAGTACCGAGTCAAGCCGATCAAAGAAGATTCATTCTTTCTCCAGAAAGCTTCCATCGCCGTCGGCGTGATGGATTTTGACGCCGTTTTCTCTGTTTTGCAAATTTCAGGACCGTCGTTTTCAGACAATGCCGAAACGAGGGCGAACGGAACATCCGTCGTGTTAAGAATGCTAGAACCATGCAGAGGTGCAGCCACCGCCACAAAACCTTTTACATAAGTCGAGACAAAGGAACCCGCCTTCGTAAAGGCATGAAGTGTATCCACAGCACCCTTCGAATAACCCACAATCAAGTAGCGGGGCGCTTTATGTCCGCGGGCCTGACGAGCTTTGAAGTCCTCACGCAGATACTTAAGAATGATCTCTGCGTTGTAGTCGCTGGCGCAGGTCGCTTCCACAGGGGGAGTGATAACTCGCACACCCATTTCGTCGCTCACCGCATTCAAACCCAAACTGAAAATTTCCCGGTCAAAAATGCTGTTATAAATACCCGGGACATAGACAAGCGTCACGTCTTCAAGTTTTTCATTATAGATCTTCGACAACGCCGTTGGATACACGCGTTCTTCAAGTTCGGCCTCTTTGATCGCCTCTTTCAAAAGATTTTGAACTTGCGACATTTGTTTGGCCGTTGAGCTATTTAGAGCTTTGAAGCTTTTAACGACATCATTTCTTTTAGCCGTCCAAGAGCGTGCAAAACCAAGATCCCGTGTTTCCGGAATATAGGGTTTTTCCTGCACCACGATGGATTTTTCAAGAAGATAGGGCATTTGGTACATCTTCATGACCGCGCGTTTTGCGGGAAGAATGTATTGTTTAAACTGATTCACTGCGGATTCAAGACCCGAAGCATTGGTTTCTTGTTTCCATTCGATCCCTGCTCCTTTTGAGTCCTGAAGCAAGCCGACTTTTTCTTTCACTTTTTGTACTCGGGGATCATTCAGCAAATTATCAACAGATCCTGACGTTAAGACGGCATCCGTGACGGCACCGATATCTTCAGGACTGATCATGGTTGTGACATCAAACTTACTGATATCAAAGCTCATCGGAGTCAGGGCCTGCGACGGAGACTTCTGGAACGGATCAAACTTAAAGGCATCCATAAAACTTTTCATTTCTGAAACCATGAAGTAAGGACGCGTGTCTGAAACAAATCGCGAAATATGCTGGAAAATGCGTTTCTGAGAAAGGTTCTTCGCCTCAGTCTCGATCCCGCGCGTGGCATTTTTCACCACATCCGCAAGAGCCTGCGGGGCGGAAAATTCCGAACGACGAGACGTTTCACCGAACAAAGATTTCGGCTCAATACCTAGGAAAGGCAGAATATCTTTAGAGCGAATTTGCCCCGGAATGGCACGTTTGTTTGAGGCCATCAACCCGTAAGAGGAGGAAGCGGTCAACGAACCATGGGTGCGATACATTTTGGTAAACGCCCCCAGAGAAGAGTTGATGTAGTAACCATCTTTCAAGGTCAAAATAAAATCCGGGAAGTCGAAATTTCTTTCGGAAGCGGATTCCACCAGACGATAAATCGCATCAGGGTAAAGGGAGTTTTCAGAGGCTCTGACAAGGTCTTTGGGTTGAATAGCTTTCGGCGCCGCTTTGGTCGAAATAAATTCCTGCGCGAGACGAAGAACATTGCCGGTTTCGGCATAATAATAGTAAAGCTTGTTCTTTTTGTCGTATTGAATCACCGCACTTCCCTGCTGTGAAGTCACGGCCATTAACGTTTCATTTTCGTTATTACGGTTGATAGTCACCGCCAGATCGAACCAAAGCTCTTTACGGAACTCGTTGATCAAAGTCTGCATGTTTTTACGATCTTTAAGATAGATAGGAGCCCAGGTTCCCAAAGCCATCAAAGGAACAGCCACGTCTTTGGCATCTTTCAGTTGTTGGGCATTGTTAAGGCCGGCTCTTTTAATAACATCACCGATATTAACACCTTCAAGTTCCTGCTCGGGTTTTCCTTCGCTGAAACGTCCGATATTTCCATGGTCGGAAACCAAAACGACTTCAACATCTTGTCCTTTGTCTTTATAGGCTTTTAAAAGACGCTTTAATTCAGCGTCGAGAATTCTCATCACCGGAAACAGACGGTCCTTTTGCGTATGCGCCGTGGAATCAATCGCGCCGATATAACCCGTCAGGAACTGTTTCGGTTTTGCCGCGATAAGATCGTCGACAACAGTTTTGATTTCTAATTTAGGCACTTCTTCTGTGGGGAAATACATCAAAGCTTCAACATAAGGATTAAAGAAATATTCAAAAGCGCCCATGTAATATTTAGGAAAAGAAAGACGGCGATAATAATCGCGAGGATCACCTTGAACCGATTGGGTGGCGTCATCGAAATAAGTGGCTTCCACTGATTTGATCCGGCCTGCATCACCAAAAATATCCGCGGTATGGGTGATTGTTGCCCAAGACAAGTCTGTCATTGAGGGAAAGGGCGCCACATGAGCACCGGATTGAGAGAAGTCTTTGAAGAGGCCTTCGCGTTGCGCCGCCTTGAATGCGAAGTAGCTTAAGCCATCGACACCAATCACAATTGTTTGGACCTTCTGAGGAGCCGCTTCTGCTTTCTTCCACGGCATCGTGAAAGCCTGTGCTTGCGGAGCCGGCGCTGCCATACCTACGATAAAGGTACTTGCCATCGCCACGGTTAAAGCTTTAAAGGTACGGATCTTCATAAGAACCCTCCAAACAAAAAAATGTCTCAACATGAATAAAGGCAAGGAGGATGCCATCGAGAATGCCCTATAAAAGACTTGGCATGTCTCGGTCTGAGATAAGGACAATTTAGGACCACTATTGAAAGAAAGTCCGACGTCGCAGAATGAGAAAGACCTTAAAAGCGAAAAGAGGTTTAAATAAAAAGGGCGCATTTTTTCCATGCGCCCTTTTGTTTCACTGAGAAAATCGAATTGATTACTTCGTCGCAACCAAATTCAAGCTCAATTCAAATTCGTCATTGATAATTTTATCGCCAGCAAGTTCTTTAAAGAAATTGCCTGAACCGTACTTAATGCCCCATTTTGTACGATCTACTTTAACGACCGCAGAACCCGTCACAGAGTCTTTACCAACAACAACTTTTGCAGGAAATTCAATCGGCTGAGTCACACCTTTGATTGTTAAATCACCTTTTACCGTCACTTCGTCTTTTGACTTCGCAGTCACCTTGGTGATTTTGAAAGTAGATGTTGGGAATTTAGGAACATTAAAGAAATCATCATTAGACAGATGACCTACAAGTTTCTTGTTGTACTCAGGATCCTTCACATCATTGTTCGTGATCGAGGCCATGTCGATAACGATATTCGCCGCAGTCAACTGTCCTTTGTTGACAGTGACGTCGCCTTCTTTCACAGCGATCGCACCATCATGCGAGCTGCCAATCTTCTTAGTCCCTTTCCAGGCCACCGTAGAAGCTTTCGTATCAATTTTATAAACATCCGCCGCCTGTGCAGAAACAACACCAAGAACCAACAATGCACTCAACACAAATTTCATTTTTTCTCCTTAAAAAGGTATTTACCTGTTGTCGAACAAACAAACTATTTCGCAGTTACTTAAAGAGATCAACCATCGACAAGAAGAATAAAACTTAGATCCATAAATCACTCTCAACTGACTTTCAAAATCCAGACTTTACGTCCTTCTCAAAAAAAAACCATTCACATTTCCCTAGACCAACTCCAATGACTCCCAAATATTTTCCCGACTTACCTCTCTAGATTCTTCACTTACCCGCATCACAACACACCCCTGCCCTATATTCTTTTGCACACAATCGTCGTGCACCTTTTTAGCGCTGAGTAAAGTGGTTAGCACGAGAAGGCGGACCTCCGGCGCCGCACGACGCGGTACCAAGCCGGCAGAGCGCAGGATGCGCGTGTCCGCCGCAGTGTTAACCACTTTACTCAGCGCTAAAAAGGTGATCCGGGAGTCGAATAGTGACAGAAGAAAATAGAAAGGACTCCGCTCGGGAGTCCTTTTACGAGGTGTTATTTCCTTCAATGGAACCGATAAATCGTAGAGTGATTGTATCGTGCCTCGTTCATACACAGTATCCCCCACTGTGTATTTTCCTTCAAGTCTAGAAATCTTCTTAAACTTCGAA
The DNA here is from genome assembly GCF_000786105.1 of Bdellovibrio sp. ArHS. Lineage (NCBI taxonomy): Bacteria > Pseudomonadati > Bdellovibrionota > Bdellovibrionia > Bdellovibrionales > Pseudobdellovibrionaceae > Bdellovibrio > Bdellovibrio sp. ArHS. The sequence continues at coordinate 50,156 of NZ_JTEV01000012.1, read as the reverse complement.
AGTAAAAAGATTAGCGTTTTCCACAGGGGAAAACTATGTCGATAGGTCTAGTGCTTTCAGGTGGAGGAGCTCGCGCCGCTTATCAGGCAGGCGTTATCTCGGCACTGGCAGAGATCGCGCAGAAAAATGGCGTTCAACACATCTTTAAATATTTTACGGGTGTCAGTGCTGGCGCGATTAACGCGACCATGTTAGCCGCAACACCAGGGTGTCGAATTACAGAGGGCAGCGAGAAGCTTCTGAACCTTTGGCGCCATGTTACGGCAGATCAGGTTTACGTCACCGATCCTTTGCAACTTTCTTTTGGCGGGGTGAAGTGGATGGCTGATCTTTCTTTAGGGGGACTTCGACCTCGTTCCCACCGCCGAGCGCTTTTAGACACCAGCCCTTTGCGAAATTTGATTAAGGAGCATTGTGATTTTGCGAATATTCAAAAGAACATTGAGGCAGAAATGTTTTCGGCGCTGGCCATTTCTGCTTTGGATTATTTTTCGACTTCGACAGTCACCTTTGTACAAGGCTCGCCGAAAACTCCCTCTTGGCAGCGCGTCCGCCGACAGTCCGAATCTGCAAAAATTACTGCAGATCATCTACTGGCCTCATCCGCCATTCCACTGTTATTTCCCCCGGTGACGATCGAACGTCGACACTATGGTGATGGGTCGATACGCAATCACTCCCCTTGTGGTCCGGCGATTTATCTTGGTGCAAAAAAACTCATTGCCATTGGTGTTCGTAAAAAACAGGAAGTCTGTTATACATCTCAGCATGTCGAAGACGTGAAGCCCCCCACTGTCGGACGGGTCGCAAGCGTCTTATTGCATGCGGTGATGATGGATGGTTTAGAAGTCGATATCGAAAGACTAGAAAGAATCAACTCCAACATTCTTAAACTTTCTGAGAGCGAACAGGCCACACTTTCCGTCAAGCCGATTGAGTATCTGTGGATTTCTCCGTCGCGAGATTTTTCAGAAATTGCGACCAACAAAGTGGAGCGTCTGCCTCGGATGATACGGTACTTATTGCGAGGCCTTGGTTCCTTACAGGACGCCAGCGAGATCGCAAGCTTCCTTCTTTTTGATCCTGAATACTGTCGCACTCTTACTGAAATCGGCTATGAAGACGGCTGGAAACAAAAAGAGCCGATTGAACGGCTTCTTTCTGGCGATTAAATCTCGACCTGAATACCAACTTCGATAACCTGATTAGGTGGGATGCGGAAGAACGCTGTCGGTCTTTGCGCATTTTTAGCCATAATTGCAAACAGTCTTTCGCGCCAATGCGGCATTCCTGGTTCATCCACTCGGTTGGGAGTTTTATCGGCGATAATAGTTTCGCGTCCCAAGACAAAAGTGGTTTCGGTGACATTGAAGTGAATATCCTTAGAGCGACACGCTTCCAAGATGTGTTTCATCTTAGGGATTTCCATAAAACCATAGTACGCCAAAATACGATACATATTGGGCATGACTTCTTGAATAGAGACCCGGTCTTTTTTGGATACAAAAGGTACTTCCCGAGTTTGAATGGTCAAAATCGCCACGCGCTGGTGCAGCACCTTGTTGTGCTTCAAGTTATGCAAAAGAGGCACAGGCACACCCCAAGGATCCCCCGACATATAGATCGCAGTCCCTGGCGCTCGCAAAGGGGGTTCTCGCAAGATCTTTTGGCAGAAATCCTCTATAGGCATAGAGCGTTCTTTCAAACGACGGAAAAGAACCTGACGGCCCTTCTGCCATGTTGTCATCAGCATGTACACCACAAGGCCAATCACCAGAGGCACCCAGCCTCCATGGGTCACTTTACGAATGTTCGCCGCGAAGAAGGCCAGATCGACAATCAAAAAACCGCCGAAGATGGCCGAGGCTTTTAACAAAGTCCAATGCCACTTCTGCCGGGCGACTTCGAAAGCCAGAATCGTCGTGATCACCATGGTGCCGGTGACCGCAATCCCATAGGCTGCCGCCAAATGAGAGGAAGATTTAAAGGTCAACACCAACCACACAACACCGATAAAAAGAGACCAGTTGACGGACGGGACATAAATCTGACCGATTTCCTGACTAGAGGTATGAACGATGGAAATACGCGGACAGAAGCCCAATTGAATAGCCTGTCGGGTAATAGAAAAAATGCCCGAAATCAAAGCTTGAGAGGCAATCACGGTCGCTGTTGTCGCCAAGATCACCAGCGGCAAAAGAGCCCATTTAGGTGCCATCAAATAAAAGGGATTGGAGACAGCTTCCACGTTATTAAGAAGCAAAGCCCCTTGCCCGAAATAGTTTAAAGTTAAAGCGGGCAAGGCGATAAAAAACCACGCCAAACGAATGGGGCGTTTGCCAAAATGTCCCATATCCGCGTAAAGAGCTTCACCGCCCGTAACAACCAGAACCACAGATCCCAGAACGATAAAACCATGCCAGCCGTTGCGCAGAAAAAACTCTAAGGCATGATGAGGCAAAAGGGCTTCAAAGATATGCGTGTTTTCCGCCATCGAGTGAATTCCCAACGCCGCGAGCGTTGTGAACCACAATAAGAGAATCGGACCGAAGATGATGCCGATCTTCCCTGTTCCATATTTCTGCATCAGGAACAAAGCATTGATGACGAAGATGGTGAGAGGAATAATATAGGGTTCGAAATTGGGCGCCACATACGTCAACCCTTCCATCGCGGAAAGAACTGAAATGGCCGGCGTAATAATTCCGTCACCATATAACAAAGCCGCTCCGAAAAGTCCGATGATCGTCATTAGCCAACGCCGACGGGTCAGGTCTTTATGCTGCTGACTGCGAACAGCCAACGCCATCAAAGAAAGAATTCCGCCCTCACCTTTGTTGTCTGCACGCATGACAAACGCCATGTACTTCACACAAATCAAAATAATCATCGTCCAAAAAATCAATGAGAGAATGCCAATGATATTTTCAGGCGTGGGCTGCAAACCATATTCACCACCAAAACATTCACGAAGAGCGTAAAGAGGGCTGGTACCAATGTCCCCAAAGACCACGCCGAGGGCGCCTAAAGAGACCATAAGGATATTAGAATTCGTTTTATGAGGGTGACCTGAATTATCCACAGGCCGAAAGTGTAGATAAGATCTTTTGTATTGTCACTGAGGCGAAAAATGACGCGCAAAGACTAATTACAGCAAGTTTAGTTGCTTTCAAAACAGGCTCTTTGAGATCATAAAGTCTATGGCACCTAGTTCGATATTTCGTTCTAAATGGTTACTTGCAGCCCTCTTGATCCTTGGCTTGATCTATTTTGAAGGCCGCATTCACAGCAAACTGATCGAGAACGAAGCTACTTCAGCTTCTTTTGCTCGATAAGAGCATTGGCGTCGATTTTAAAAGCTCCCAGCGCTTCGGTGAACTTTTTAAATCCTTTTGCCTGTTTCTCAAGCAATTGTTTAATCAACTCGTCTTGCACTTGCCCTTCTGCATTTAAGATTTTACCCACATTCATAATGAAAACGCGCTCGGGATAAACATAGGCGTTGCGATATCCAAAGACCTGCTGAAGGTGCTCGACAGGACGAAGTGCTCCAAACATCCCACCCAAACCGACAAAGCACACCGGGCGAAATTCAAAAGAGTCCGGAAACTTCATGTGATCGATGAAGTATTTGAGGATACCCGGCATAGAACCATTGTATTCGGGGCAGACCACAATCAAGCCTTCACTCGACAAAACTTTATCGAGATACGGCTTCATCGCATCGGTTGTTTTTCCGTAGTGAATGTCGTCATGCAGATGTTTCTTCAGCTCTTTCAAATCGATAATTTCAACCTGTTCACCCAAAGTTTGATAGACAGATTGAATGTGTTTAGAAATTTTAAGCGTATTGGAGTCAGGTCGATCGGTGCCTGAGATAATGTACTTCATGAATTAAATCTCCTAGACAAAGTGATATACCTTTCGTTGTAATAAAGCACAAGAGACAACTGAGGAGAACATCGGTGGCGAACTCGAAGATTTGGTTTATTCTTTCGGAAGGCCAAGTAAACGGTCCTTTTGATCATGAAGAAATAGAAACTCGCTTAGCATCCGCGAAAGAACCTCAAATCTGGGGCCGCGGCCAAAGCGAATGGATGAATCCGATGCGCTGGCGACAAACCTTAAAAGAATCTTTTCAGACTCTTCCGGCGACGCCTCACGCGGCAGAACCTCAGGGTTTTTGGAAGGTGCGAATCGAGGGGAAAGAAAAATCCCCTATGAAGTATTCTGAATTGATCTCTTACCTGAAAACCCTGAGTGATTTTTCTGCGGTGGATATTTGTGCCGATAGCACGGGCCTTTGGCGAGAAGTCTATGCTGTCCCACGCGTGGTGGAAGATCTGGGCATCAGTCGACGCTCCCACCCCCGCGTTCCGATCGTGGGGACATTGACTTGCCAAGGCAGCAAAGGCGAATTCACATGCCGTGTAATCTCGATCAGCGAAGGCGGTTTAGGTATTAATGACGCCCGTAATCTGCAAATTGGCGAACGCTTTACCGGCACTCTGACCAGCCCTAATCTTTACATCACGGTCAACTGTGCTTGCGAAGTCGTCTATGTCGGGAATGATGGCTATGCAGGTTTGCGTTTTGTCGGCCTTCCTGATGAGTTCAAGAGCTCCATTATCGAATACGTAAATAAATTTGCCACAGCGTAAGATTCGCACAACTCACGGCCCCTTGTGAAAACAGGAAAGCTATGGTTATCATCAACTTCGATGAAGATATTGGGTGTTGTTCTTATTCTATTGCTGACTCTTCCGACGCAGGCCAAACGCAAAACGGAGTGGAGTCTGCACATCGATACAAAACTGGATGCGGTCTATTTCGCACAAGAATATGGTTCAGAAACCAATCAGGACTTATATAAACTTGAACTGGACCCTATCTATGACTGGCGCTATCTGGACAATGTGCGCTTTTTTGTAAAGCCGACCTTCATCGCCAATCCCAATAACAAATCCGAAACGGAAAAATATTTCTTCGATCCTGGCGAAGCCTTTCTGCGCTATCAAACCGAAACATCTTCTCTGCAAGCCGGTTATAATCTTTTTACCTGGGGCGTGACGGACGGTTACAACCCTTTGGATGTGGTGAACTCGAAGCAATATTTCGATCCTTTACACAGCCGCAAAATGGGCACCCCTTCGGTGGTGTGGTCGCAAAACTTTGACAACTGGGATTACGAGCTGGTTTATATTCCGACTCGTCAGGGCGCCGTCCTACCTGGTGAACAAAGTCGCTGGTTGCCGCGCGAGATCTTCGTTCCGCAAACTCCAGAAAACGACCTACTGCTTCTGCTCCCTGAAAGACTCAACTACAGCTATGGCAGCAAGGACGAGTTGGACGACGCTCTGAAGAACAACTACGCCTTTCGCATTCAGCGGCGGGGAAACACCTTCGACTTCGGACTCAGCTACTTTGAAGGCGTGGCCGCTTTCCCATTGATACAACCCGTGGTTACCGGCACCATCGTTTCAGTTTCACCCAAAACCGTGGTCCGCGTGGACCCGGATGTCACGCTGAACGTCACAAACTATCGTATCCGCCAAGGGGGAGTGACGATGGTTGCGAATTCTTGGGACACGTTGTTTAAACTCGCCAGCAGCTATACCAGCAGCATCACGGAAAGTCCTTATTTGCAAAAGTGGACTTTTGAAAACGTCATGGGTCTGGAAAAAACTTTCACTTTCGGCGAAAGTGGTCTTTTGATTGCTGTCTTACAGAAGTCCTTTATCACGACGGAAAAGGAAAACGATTCAAACCTATCAACCACGGAAATTTTTCGCGATGCCTGGATGATCGGCGGCCGTCTTTCCTGGAAAGAGGTTTGGAACTTCTCGCTCTTGGGTCTGTATGATGGGCTTCACGGCAGCAACTACGAAGAACTGACACTGACTCGACGCTTTTGGGACGCGTGGAACTTGAGCCTCACCGCCAGCCTGATTCAAGGATCCAGCGAAACACCGCTAGGAGTCTATGAGAAGAATGACTCCTACACCCTCACACTGTCCCGCTCTTTTTAAGGCGCCAACTGCAATATCAAATCCTGATTTGCCGGAGCCAACACCTTCTTCACTTTTAAACTGACCCCTTCCATAAGCGGAAGCTGAGGGATCTCAAAAGACAAGGTTTTACCCCAGATACCGGCAAGGACTTTATCCCGAATCGTTCCATACAATATGCGTCGGTTCGGTGAGTACTTAGCGACATAGGAAGCATCATAATAAGGCGTCAAACCCAGGGTCGGATTAATGAAAGTGGCAGAGGCCTTGCCGTTTGCAATCTGCAAATTGATTTTTGAATTTAAGGGAACAGACCAGTTCACAAAAGGCACATAAGCGCCCGAGCGAGGGGCCCGCATGCGTGAATACATGTTGGCTTTGACCTGATACTGCAGGCCCGCGCCCTGAATCTCCATGTCTTTGTTTGAATAGACTTCAAAGAGAAACTTTGTTGATTTTGCATAGTCGCGCAAGGCCGGCCAGACAAAAAACTGCAGAAATCGCGAATTCATCAGACTGCTAAAACCCGGCAGCTTATCAGAAGTGATTTGATGAAGCCAGGCATTGGCCGAATACGCTTTTGCCAGAACTTGTTTGACGAAATCCTTAGGTAAAAGAATCTGCGCCTCAGCGCCTCCCCCCACCATCGACCCGGGTGATAAAGTCAGATTTGTAACTTCCTCGTCAGGGGATTTTAAAAACTCAATCTGCAGATGACCTTGCACCAGGGCGCCCGCTTCGCCTTGGTCCGTATATTGATCCACCTTCATTAAGACACGAATATCAGGACGAGACACAATCAACTGACGTGGACTGGAAAAATCCAACTTTAGATCTTGCAGGTAGCTTTCCACATATTTCTTAATGAGGTCTTTTTTAGGTTGAATGAAACTCTCTGAATCGTTGGCCATTTTATCGATCTCAGTTTTCAATAAATCGGCAAATCCTTCGACACCTTCACAGTGGATACCCTCTGAATTCCAACTTCCCGGCGCCCAGGCCACTCGGACTTCCTGAACGACGGCCGACGCAGTGTTCGCCCCCACCGAGGGCCGCAGCGCCAGGGACATCGAGCCTTGCCCTGGCTTCATTATCAGAGACACATTTTTACAAGAGGCTTGAACGCGAAAACGACCGACGATTCCACCGACCACTCTTTCGACAATATGGTCAACACTCACTTCACCAATCACGAGTTGCGCTTTCAGATCTTTAGACATTAACAGTAAAGACGTTTGCTGAGGCTGCAGCGCTGGTTTCTCCAGATGAGTCAGAACTTTCAAAGAAATGTTTTTTATTTTTACAGGAACATCTTGAGCGGCAATTTCCTGATCAGGAAATTGCCAATTCCCTTGAAACTCTTGATTCACGAGGGTTTCCCATTTTTTCGCAATCAAATTTTCTTGAAACTGTCTAGGAAGTGCTAATTGAAATTCTGAGTTAATTTGCGAAACTGAAAGAGCTTCAAAGGAGAAGAACAATGTAAACAGTGATGCAACTAGGCCCTTTGTCGTTATCAAGCTTGATTTAGATTTTCTCATCGTGTTTCCCATCTTCATGTTTGTAGAATACGGCTTATCCCCAATTTTCTAAAGCACTTGTTAAAAAAGAATCGAAAGAAGACAACTGATGAAGAAACCGAAATTGGAAAAAACAAACTTCCCTGATTCCGTCAAAAGAATCTCCATTTCAACTTTGCTTTTAGTTTTTGTGATTACCTTATTAAGCCTCTTTGCTCTTCCTAAATTGCAAACGCAGTACAGCTTAAAGCAGTTTCTTCCTCAGGATAATCCACTCTTGAAGAGAGACGAACATACAAGACAGCTTTTTCAACTTCCAGATTCACAACCGTTCATCATTACAGCAAAGATTTCCCATCCTAGCGAGACCTGGTTTGAAAAAGATAAAATTCAAAGCCTAGAAAGACTCACAGAACTCTTGGCGCACTTTCCAGGAGTTAAAAACACTCTCAGTCTGGCCACGGTTCAAGGCGCACTCAGTAGCGACCATGGTCTAAGTGTGGGGCCGTTGTTAAAAAATCTTCCCACCGAACAATGGCAAAAAGAGACCACCAACAATCCCCTCATCTCACCGACTTTGATATCGAAAGATGGCAGAACTGCTTCAGTCATTGTGAATGTCAAAGCTCTCAACACGACTGAGATTCTGCATCTGCGCCAGAATCTTGAGGTCACTGCCAACGCTGCGGTGCCGTTTTCAAAAGTGGAGATCGGCGGAACTCCGGCGGTACAGACGGACGTGGGTGTTCTTCTTCAGACAGAAATTCGCAACTTTGTGGTCTTGGGTTTTTTGGCCTGTTTCATTGTCTTGGGTTTAATTTTCTCTAATTGGTCACCTTTGATTATTTCGTTTATCGTCATCCTCTGCGCAAATATCATCGTTCTAGCGATCATGGCGTTGGCTGGCTACCCGTTTTCAATTCTATCCAGCACGATCCCCATCCTGACAACGGTCGATGTGGTATCGCTGTGTATCCACACGCTCTTAAGATACACAGAAGAACGTAAAAATCAGCCGCACGCGACCCATAATGAACTGGTCACTTACACCTTCAAAACCTTGTTAGGACCAAACTTCATTGCCTCAATGACCACCATGATCGGCTTCCTAGCTTTACTGACTGTGAAAGTCCCTCTGATCCGGGACTACGGAATCACGGCCGCCATTTCTATCACGACAGGCTGGGTTGTGACGACCTTGCTTCTTTTCCCGATGCTGCACTTTCTGCCGGGTCCCCGAGCTCGCCAGTGGGCCTGGAGTCGTGCGCGCTGGGGACTCTATTTGTTCCGACGTTCTGGAGTGTGGGCCTTCCTGATCATTCTTGTCTCGTCGGCCCTGGCCATCAAAGGACAAAGTCTGTCCTGGTCGGCTCGTCTTTTTGACGACCTTCCCGCCAATCACCAAGTACGTCTTTCCACAGAGACCATTGATAAAGAATTGGGTGGGATGATTCCTATCGACATTGAACTTAAGGGCTCGCCAGAGACGTGGAACGACCCCACCTTATTAGCCCGCCTGGATCAGCATCTTTCCGACATTCGCGCCCTGCCAGGAGTGGGTAGTGTCGTGGGATTGCCCGATCTGGTGGCGGCGGCAAACCTGCATCATTCGCGTCTGCCCGCCAGTCGCTCTTCGACAGCAGAAGTTTTTTTCCTGTACTCGCTATCTAGCAACAGTCCACTGAAAAATTTCTTAAATACGGACTCGTCAAACACTCGCATTTCGGTTCGCACCCAAGATCTTCCCGGTAATGAATTACATTCACTGGTCTTGAAGATCAAAAATCTAACTGAAAAAAAGTTTCCCGAACTTAGCACTGAGATCACAGGCATGGGTTCAACAATTCATCATTTGAATAATGAACTATCGCATGAGCTGATTTTCGGCTTTTGGCAATCCATGGCCGCAATCTGTCTGCTTTTGATTTTCGTCTTCCGCTCTGTGCGTTGGGCCTTGGTCGCGTGTATTCCTAACCTGGTGCCGCCGGCAGCCTTGTTGGGCTTCCTGGCTCTATCCCAAACCCCGATCAAACCCAGTGTGGCAATCATCTTTTCCATCGCCTTGGGTTTGGCATTTAACAACACCGTCTATCTTTTGGAAAGACTGCGCGCGATTCAAAAGAAATATCCGCGTTCACGTGAATTGGAAATCGAAAAGACCCTTTGGCGGGAAGGCAATCCCTGTTTGATTTCTAGCATGACTTTACTGGCTGGCTTTTCAGTATTTATGGCTTCGTATTTTGCCATGAATCGGATCTTTGGATTTTACATGCTTTTATCCATGCTGGCAGGACTGGTGGGTGATTTGATTCTTCTGCCAACTTTGTTGAAAAGTTGCCCGTGGCTTTTGAATTCAGTACCGTGGAAAAAGGAGAAAATAATGGCGACTGCATCTGCGATCTTTATGGCTCTTTTCATCTCGTTCTCACCAACACCGACATTTGCGCAATCCCCCAGCGGCGCACCGACGGTCCAACAGATCGGCGAGCAGATGAGTCAACGCCTTCGCGCCAAGGATGAGGAACTGCAGATTTCAATGAAAATCATCGAAGCCGACGGCTCCAGCAAAGAACGCGAGATGCGCATCTGGCGCTTAAGCCCCAGCAAAAAAGAACACTATCTGATGGTGCGCATGCAAAAGCCTCAGGATCTTAAAGGCACAGCTTTGTTAGCCACTTTAAAAAATGAACAGGAAGACAAATGGATCTATCTACCCTCTTCCAAACAGACCCGTCGCCTGACGGGGGAAAGCGGACAAGGTGGTATTCTGGGCTCAGAACTCAGCACCGAAGACTTTGATTTCAATCGCGAACAAGGTGCGCAGAATGTCCTTAAGAAAACCGTCGAAGTGAAGGGAAAGAAATACTATCTTATCGAAAGTGATGTGAATTCGACCTCACCGAACTATTCTAAAATTATCAGCTTCATCCAAGCTGATGAATTTTTACCCATGAAATCAGAATGCTATGACAAGCAAGGAAAGCTGCTCAAAGTTCTTGATGTTGTGGGATATAAAAAAGTGTCACCGACAAAGTGGCGCGCATCAAAAATTAAAATCCGCAACGTCCAAAACAACCGCGGCACTGAAATAGCGATTTCAGGTGTAAAATTAGATCAGGGACTTAAGACATCCCGCTTTACACCGAAGGCTCTTGCGGACAATTAGCGGCGAATATAGTCTTCGAAAAGATCAGCCACTTTTTCTGAAGGGAGCTGGAAAGTGATCGCCCCCAGCTCTTTCAGATACACTTCAAGAACTTGGGTTTCACTCAAATGCGGAAACTCTTTCTGCAAAGCCTGCAGCAACATTGCTTCGGCGTCGTGGATCATTTTTCCAATTTCGCTATCTTTATTTTTGTTCAGATAATAGAGCACAAAAAGAAAGGGCATTTTCTTAACGTCCTCAAGAATCTGCTTCAGACGATCGCGAATTCCCATAGTCCGTGTCCGTTCAAAATTCCAAAAATTCGCGATCACAAACTTATAGGCCTCTTCCAAGGCCGTCTTTTTCTCTTTACCGAAGTAGTAATATATCAGAGAGCGGGTGACTCCCGATTCCCGGGAGATATCTGAAAGTGTCCAGGCCAGATGACCCTTCGCCACTTCCATTTTGAGGATTGCATTGCAGACGGCGAAATAGATGTCTTCTTTGGACTGTGTTGCCATAATGCAATTTTGACAAAAACCCTTAAAATCTGTCAACCGAAGTCGGCGAATTCGACAGTTTTACCGCAAACCTGTCAAGGGAACTCCGCGACATAAGACCTAAACCGAAATAGATTCCTCCCATCAAGAAGGAGACTTTTTATGTTTGCGGTCGATTCAGTCGTGCGAGGCTTAGGGCAAAAATACTTAAAGACCTATTCTCAATACATGAGCGTCAGCCGTGAAGATCTTTTAAATAAACAAGAAAGAAACTTCACGAACATGAAGCGCTCGCTGAGCGGCACGCGTATCTATAAAGACCTTCGCTTGGCGCACATTAAAAACTACGAGGAATTCGTCACGCACGTCCCCGTCTACAATTACGATGACTACGCCCCTTATGTCGATATGATCGCGGCGGGACACAAAAACATTCTCTTTAAAGATAAAGTGGAATACTGCGGCCTTTCTTCTGGAACTTCAGGAAAAGACAGCAAGCGAGTTCCCTACAACGAGCGTATGATCCGCATGTTCTTAAAATCCCAAAAAAGGATCGCCAGCAAGATGAGTACGCTGGAACCGGATATCAATTTTCTAAAAGTGGGTCGTCTGACTTTCGGTTCCGATCCCTATCTTTACACTCAGAACAATATTAAATTCGGATATATCTCGGGCATCTTAAGCACCCGCGTTCCCAAGGCCCTCGCAAAGACCACCTTTCCCTCAAAAGAGGTTCTGGCGATTTCCAATTGGGACCGCAAAATCGACATGCTGATCGAAGAATCCCTGCACCAGGACATCCAGGTTGTCAGTGGAATTCCTACCTATCTCATCAGTATCTTTGAGGCCATACTGCAAAAGACCGGAAAAAAAACCATCAATGAAATTTGGCCGCGACTGAAGGTTTTTATCTATGCGGCGACACCTATTAAACAGTACACCGAAAGACTTAATAGACTTGTTGGCCATGAACTGAACTACTACGGCGTCTACGCAGCCACAGAAGCCGCCATCGGCCTTCCCTATGAGAAATATCAAAACGGCAGACAGAAATATTTTCTTAACCCCGATCTCCTTTACTCTTTCACTCCGGTCGAAGGCGAAAAGAGATCTCTGGGACTTCACGAAATCCAGATGGGTGTTCCCTATTTTATCAACGTCGGCACTCCCAATGGCCTTATCCACTATTGTATGAAAGACGTCATCAGCTTCCAGCAAAACGGCGAGGATCTTGTTTTTGAATTCGTCGGAAGAAAAAGCACAGGAATGAACCTTGCGGCGGAAAAAGTGTCTGATGACGAAATTCTGGACTGCTATCTTTCCACCAAAAACATTCGCAACGTTGATTTACGCCACTTCTTTCTTTCACCGGTCTTAAACAACGGCAAGACCTCTTATCATTGGACCTTATTTGTGCCGGCCCATGCGGCTATCAATGCGGACGAGGTCGCGGCCACTCTTGATGCGGAAATGAAACGCCTGAACGGAGACTACAAAGATTGCCGCGAAGTGGGCGTTCTGGGGCCAGCCCAAGTCTCTGTGATGAGCGCGGACTACCTGCAAAAATACTTCGAGAGCAATCGCAGTCGTGGTCAGTTCAAATTAAAGACGACTTTTGAAACAGCTGAAGAATATTTGCACTTCATGCGTTTGAATATTTCCGGAGAAATCCAATGATTCTTTGGCTGATCTCGATCGGTTTTATCTCGGCATTCGCCTTGGGGCCCGCGAGTTTTAATATCATTCGCAGCCTGGTCGCTGAACGCTCTTGGCCTTGGAAGTCCATTGCCGGCTTTCTGGTCGGAGATGTGATTTACATCGGTTTAGCTTTGGCTTTATTGCAAAGTCCCTGGCTGCAACAAGAATGGCTGCGGATCCTTTTAACAATTTTAACAGTCATTTGCCTTATTCTTTATTCCGCCAAGATTCTTCTATCTGCCAAAGCTTCGACGTCTTTAGAAGGCGCGATTCGTCCGCCCTCTTTTAGAAAAAGTTTCTTGCTGACGATGGGCAATTTTCATCTGGTATTTATTTATGCGGGTCTCTTTTCCAATATGGCAGCTGCAACCACCTCGGCATTATTGATCGGAGCTCTGTCTTACACATTGGCATTTTTGGTCAGCTTCGTTCTTCTTCTATTTGTTATCAGTCATTTTAAAAGCCATTTAAAACAAATTTTACGCCATCTGGAAGTCATCGCCGCCTGCGGTTTTTTAACTTTCTCGGCGTATTTATCTATGGGGATCCTATGAAGAAAATCTTAACCCTTCTGATATTTTTAACACCCGCTCTTACCTGGGCGGACTGCACGCTGATCCGGGAACTCCAGGGCCAGAAACATTTTGTCTGTGGCGCGGAAGGCGCAAAAAATAAAGTCCACGTTTTAGATCTTAAAGGTGGCTTTGCCGAGACGGCGTATTATCACGGCCTCTTTTTACGGCCTGAAATTGAAAAAGGAGTTTTAAAAGGCGTTCAGACTCAAGTCGCACGCGCCTTTGCGGGCCTTTCCGCACAAGAACTTGATCAGATTCTTCTGGTTAAAAAATGTGTTTTAGATAACTACCGATCCAGTGTTTCAGAAGAGTTCAAATCTGGAATCAAAAACCTGTATCGCGGTTTAAAAGATGCCGGCAGCCAAGTGGGCTGGAAAGAATTTGAAGAAACCAATTATATGGTGGAGTTTTCTATTTTTGCCGACTCTATGCAAAGACAATTGGAACAGAATCCACGCAAAGGAAGTATGAAAGTTTTTGCATCATGCGCTCCTTACTTCGTGGGCAGTGCTCTCTTAAAACCTTTTAAGAAGATTGCGCAGGGACTTCGTTCAATAAAAATGGGGTGCACAGGGATCAGTGCGTCTGCGACAAGCTCCAAGGATGGAGCCCTCGTTCATGGACGAAATTTTGATACCGGCCTTCTGGGATTCTATGAACCGCAGCAGGTGATTATCATCAACCGACAAAAGAATGGAATCACCTCAGTGGGATTGGCGTCAGCCGGCCTTCACTATGCCGGCGGCATCAGTGGAATTAACAATTACGGACTGGCGGTCAGTTTGCACGAATTGCAAACAGAAGGAACACAAATCCGTTATGAAAATGGCAGTTCCGATATAGCTCCTTATCTTTTGCACACCATTTTGATGAATGCGAAAACCTTGAATGAGGCCATTCATCTTATTCAAACTCGTAAAGGCTTTGGCGCCTGGACCTTCTTTATTTCTGACTCAAAAACAGATGAGGCGGCGTCGATCGAACTCAGCGGTAATACCGTGGCCGTGGCGCGCAGATCAAAACAGACGTTTTTAGGTCAAAGTAATCATTTCGTGGCACCGAGTACAAGTGCCGAAGGTTACGAATACAGCCTTAACAAAACCCTGGAAACGCGCGCTCGTTTGACTCACGTGCACCGCACCTTGAAGGAAGATTTTGGTCAGATCGATGCGCAATGGGTTATCAATCGCTTAAGCGGACACACCGATGAATTGGTGGGCCCCCGCAGTTTTGGTCGCACCACGACGAAAGTTTACACCGCTGCCACGCACGTCATGGTCCCGGCAAGACTAGAATGGTGGATGAGCGTCGCGGAAACTTACCCCACCAACCGGTCTCCTTTTATTGGCTTTAGACTGACAACGAACCCCGATTCTCCGGTCGAAGTTTTAGGCGTGAAACGCGCCTGGGAAGATCCGACAAAGACGGCTTGGTATGATTCGATGAAATATTATGTTCAGGCTTATCTCACTAACGAAGCCGATCATAGCAGTCGAAACGGTTTTGATAAAACATTGGCTTTATTGCAAAAGGCCTCAGACACAGCCTTAACAGATGGTGTTTACGAGTTTCCTTATCACTTCATGTGGGCGCGAATTAAAATTCATCGCGCGGCCAAAGCCATCATGGAAGGTCAGCGCGAGGAAGCCTATTTGGATTTGACTCAGGCTTTAGAAACACTCCAGGAGATTTCTTTAAAAACGGGGGACACTCTGCATCCCTATGAACAGTTTCAAGTGCAGCTTTGGCAGTACCGCGCCGAAACTTTAAAACCGCAAACCAAAACCAATCCTAGCTTGCGGCAAAATGCACGCCTGGTCGCGCAGGGAATTCTGAAAGATTTATTGCAGAAGTATCCCCGCCAGAGTGAGCTTTACGATTTACAATGGAGTCTTAAGGAAGAAGCCCAATTGTACATTGTTCTTGATTCAGATATTCGTTTAGGAACTGTCGAATAGTTCCGAGGGCTTCACCAGGACCCGGTGGGGCCCTTTCCTTTCTTTAAGGACTGGCTTTAAAAATTCTTTCCAGACTTCCATCTTTTTTCATCGCGTCGATGGCTCGGGTAAAAATCTGGGCCAGTTCTTTACCTTCTTCGTCGTCATGAAAAGCGTAAAAGACCTCTTGTTCGGAAAGAGGTGCGTCCTTATCGAACTCAATATCCTTTTCTCCACTTAATTGCAGAGCCTTCAAACCCGAGCGTGCTTCCACCACAAACGCATCAATCTGTCCTTGCGCCAGCTTACGCATATTGAGAATGTCATCGGCAGCGTATTCGAATTTGATTTTTTTATTCTGCACAAGTTCTTTTGCATAGACATAGCGGAAGGTCAGACCCACCTTTTTTCCCTCTAAATCCTTAATGCTATTTACAGCACGGCCTTTCTTAAAGAAAATATGATCGACTTTAAAATAAAAGGCGCTGGATCTTACATATTTCTTGGGCACGAAGGCTTCCATCCCAGGAAAAAAAACCTGCACCTTATGACTGCTGAAGGCAACCAGGGCCTTGCCGGTGGGATACACACTGATATGGATTTGTTTTTTACTGCGTTTGGCGATCTCTTTTGTGAGATTGACGAAAAGCCCTCGCTCTGAACTTTCCACCAGCAGGGGGATGGGTAAGGTCGCAAACTCGATCGTTTTCGCCCAAACGCCTTCAGAGACCAAAAATATAAGAACCAATACGCACCAGAAAAAACGCATAACTTAGTAGAGATTTAATGCGTGTTTTTTTCAAGAGCAAAATAAACAATTTTTAAATGATCTCGTTTTTCCCCAATGTTCAGCTCTTTATTCCGAGCGTGGAATTTCTTTTCCCTTGAAATCCTTCACGGACAATCACCTGGAAGCCCTGATTTTTGAGGGCTCTTTTCAGCGCGCCCTTGCACGCATAGGTGGAAAGAATACAGGACTTCGCCGCCCCTTGCTCTAAAAAGGCGTTTAAAAAACCCTCTTCCCAAAGATAAGGCGAAGTTTTCGAGCTGAACGCATCATAAAGAATGCAGTGATACTTCGCAACCAAGCGCACTTCTTTGGACAGAGAACCGAAGATATCTTCTTCTTTTGCGAAGTGCTGCCTTAAAAACAACTTCACTGCTTCGGGAGTCAAAGTGGTGCCCTTAAGAACACTGGCGAGCATCTGTTCATAGGTCGCCGTCACCTCGGCGTGGAGAACTTCATTTTTATCGTGCAACCACTTAAAGAAGAACTTCCGCAGTTCAGGCACACTTTCGTAACTCGTGATCAAGCCAATATCGGAAGGCGCTTTATTCTGCAAAAGGGCCTCGCGCGCAATCACTGTTTCGATATACCCCAAGCCCAAGCCGACAATCAAAAAGTGAGGCTTTTCTACGTTGTGCAGAACTTCCTTAATGGGCTCTCCGTAAATCAGCAGTGTTTCCGTGCAGGCTCCGCCAGAATGATGCATGGACTCGCCGCGATCTTTGGAAGGATCCAGCGAGGCCAAAAGACGCAGACTCGGACTAAGATCTCCGGTGATTTCTATTTCAAATCCTATATCACTCCATGCTTTCATTGACTTCCCGCAGTAGAAACTTGTACAAGAACCTATGGAAAAAGGCTGGTTAGGACTTCCCTATCATACAATCAGTGAGCACTACAATAAGCTCTTTGGCGAAAAGGTTTATAAGGTGCCGGTCTCGGTGGTGGATGATTGTCCGAATCGACGCGGCCTTAAAGGTATGCAGACGTGTGTTTTTTGTGACGTCTGGGGTTCCGCCGCCAACGCCGAAAGTCTTTCCATGGAGCTGCGTCAGCAGATTGAAACCTATCAATCCAAGATTGGCGCCCGCTATAATGCCAAAGCTTTTTTGATCTACTTCCAAGCCTACACCAACACTTTCACCAAAGTCTCAGCTTTGCGGCATAACTTTGATGTGGCTTTGTCTTACCCGTGGGTGAAAGGCTTCACTGTCGGCACCCGTCCCGATTGTCTGTCTAAATCCGTTTTGGATCTTTGGCAGGAGTATCATGAAAAATCTTTTGTCGCTGTCGAACTGGGCGTGCAGAGTTTTTTCAACGATCAACTGGAGTTCATGCGCCGAGGACACACGGCCGAAGCTTCTTTAGAAGCCATTCATAAAATCGCCGCGAACACCAAAGTGGATCTGGGAATTCATTTGATCTTTGGAAATCCGGGCGAGACGGATGAACACATTGTTAAAACAGCCGAGATCGTGAACACGCTGCCCATTACGAACGTGAAGCTGCACAATCTGCATGTTCTAAAAAACACGCCTCTGGAAGGTCTTTATCACAACGGTGAATTTTCACCTATCGATCGGGAAACCTATGCTCAGCGCGTGGAGCTTTTTTTACAGCATCTTTCCCCGCGCTTTGCCATGCACCGACTGGCCGCTTATTCGTCGCGGTGGGATGAATTGATCGCGCCCGAATGGACCAAAGATAAAATGGGCACGCATCAGTACATTATTGACTATCTGCGAGCGCGAAAATCCTATCAATCACAGAATTTTTTAGCGGAAAACGCGACAGATCTAGAGCTACAGTCCGTTTTACGCCAAAAATCTGTCCCGGTGTCGCCAACGCATGCTTAGTTTCTGTACAATTTAAGATCGTGTAAGATCAGTACAGAGAAATTCCCGTTTAAAACAGCTAAAAACAGACTTTTCAAGCTGGACTTTGGTTTTACGAGGTAAAATCACCAGCTCTTGCTAATTTTGTTTGCAGCATATTTATGTCAAGCGCTTCACCTAAACTGCTTAATTGATGAGCAATGTCACAAAAAAGTTGGCGTTATCGCAAAAAATATTCTTGCAACTTCGAAGAAAGAATTACACAGTTGGAATTGAGATCGATACCCGCCTTATTGATGAGGCACCTGAAAGAGACCCCTAGATATAGGGGTTAGCCGAAAGAAGAACTGACGGCCACTTAAGGGAGGTTGACGAGTAACAACTCTGGACCAACAGCTAAGGATTAGCGATTCAGTCTCTAAAATAACACACATTTATATATTGAGCCACGAGCTGATTTTTTACGAGGGGTGAAAAATCGGCCGGGGATTTTTTTGCCCAAACGGAACGGGGCAGAGGGGATACATCATGTTGGAAACAACAGCTCACATCATGAGAGTTAAAAAAAGAGATGGCACGCTAGAGCCGGTCGACGTTACGAAGATCGTTGAGCGCGTGACTCGCAACTGCCAGGGCCTGACTCAAGTGGACCCACTTCGTGTTGCGACAAAAGCCATCAGCGGTCTTTATGATGGCGCCACAACAAATGAACTTGATAATCTTTGTATTCAAACAGCCTCCCTGTTGATCGGCGAAGAACCTGAATATTCTCGTCTGGCGGCTCGTCTTCTTTCTATCTATATTGATGAAGAAGTTCGTTCTCAGAAAATCCAATCTTTCGCAGACTCAGTGGCTTTCGGTCACTCCGTAGGTCTGTTGTCTGAGACGACTTATAAATTCGTGGAAGCGCACAAAGCGGCTCTTTGTGCTGCGATCGAGCCTTACCGCACAGATCGTTTTGAATACTTCGGCCTAAGAACTGTTTACGATCGCTATCTTTTGAAAAATCCAACTTCTCGCCAGGTGTTTGAGACTCCTCAATACTTCTTCATGCGCGTGGCTTGCGGTCTGGCTCAATCCGTAGAAGAGGCTATCGAGTTCTATCGTCTGATTTCTTCTCATGACTATATGGCTTCCACGCCCACCCTTTTCAATTCCGGCACAACTCGTCCACAGATGTCTTCTTGCTATCTTTTGGATTCCCCAGAAGACGACTTGAAAGCGATCTACGACAAATACTCTGACATTGCGTTGTTGTCTAAGTTTGCCGGTGGTATCGGCGTAGCTTACTCTCGTGTCCGTTCTCGTGGTTCTTTGATCAAAGGAACAAATGGTCATTCCAATGGCATCATTCCTTGGTTGAAAACCATGGATTCTTCCGTCGCGGCTGTAAATCAAGGTGGAAAGCGCAAAGGCGCCGCCTGTGTATACTTGGAAACATGGCATGCTGACATCGAAGAATTCCTTGAAATGCGTGACAACACGGGTGACGAAGCCAAGCGTACTCATAACTTGAATTTGGCGAACTGGGTTCCAGACTTGTTCATGAAACGCGTGGAAGCAGATGCGATGTGGTCTCTTTTCGACCCACGTGTAGTGCCTCACTTTGTTGACACCTATGGTCCTGAATTCGAAGCGGCTTATGCTGAAGCTGAAGAGAAAAAAATGTACGTGAAACAAATCAAAGCTCGTGATTTGTACTCGCGCATGATGAAAACGCTGGCGCAAACTGGAAACGGTTGGATGACGTTCAAAGATGCCGCGAATTTGAAAGCAAATCAAACTGGCGAACCAGGCAACGTGATCCATCTTTCCAACCTCTGCACAGAGATTCTGGAAGTGACTTCGAAGTCTGAAACAGCTGTTTGCAACCTGGGTTCTGTGAACTTGGGACGTCACGTGGAAAACGGTCAGTTCAACTTTGAAAAACTGGCGAAATCCGTGCGTGCGGCTGTAAAATATTTGGATCGTGTTGTTGATATCAACTTCTACCCTATCCAAACGGCACAAGACTCCAACCACAAATGGCGTCCAGTGGGTTTAGGTGTGATGGGTCTTCAGGATGCTTTCTTCCAATTGAAACTTCCTTTTGATTCCGCAGCGGCTCGTGATTTGTCGGCAAAAATCCAAGAAGAGATTTACTACAATGCGCTAGTGACTTCTTGTGAACTTGCTGAACAATTCGGCCCTCACGGTGCTTATGAACAAACAAAAGCAGCCAAAGGCTTGTTGCAATACGATCTTTGGGGCGTGACTCCGTCTCAACCAGAGCGTTTTGAAAAATTGAAAGAAAAAATCAAAAAGCATGGCTTAAGAAACTCTTTGATGATTGCGATTGCGCCGACGGCGACGATTGCCTCTATCGTGGGTTGCTACGAAGCTATTGAACCGCAAGTTTCCAACTTATTTAAACGTGAAACACTTTCTGGTGAGTTCATGCAGATCAACAAATACTTGGTCTCTGATTTAAAAGCTTTGGGCTTGTGGAACGAGGACCTTCGCAATGAAATTAAGATTCAAGATGGTTCTATCCAGGATGTTGCGGCTATTCCTCAACAATTGAAAGAATTGTACCGCACTGTTTGGGAAATTCCGATGAAGTCTTTGATCGATATGGCGGCGGATCGCGGCGCTTACATTGACCAGGCTCAGTCTTTGAACTTGTTCATGGAAAGCCCCACTATCGGTAAAGTTTCTTCGATGTACATGTATGCATGGAAGAAAGGTGTGAAGACGACTTACTACTTGCGCTCTCGTCCTGCGACGAAGATTGCAAAAACGACAGTGAAGTCTGGAAGCAACAGCATGGATTTATCAGCAGACGCGGTCAACACCGTGGATGCAGCTCCAAAAGCTGAAACTGCACCTAAGAAAACTTACACAGATGCTGAAGTGATTGCTTGCTCTCTGGAAAATCCAGAGGCTTGCGAGGCTTGCCAATAAGCGGGGAAAATCCCGCAAAAGTGACGGTGTCCCTCGGGGACACCGAAACTGAACAGCGACCTCGGTCGCGTAAAACCGCTCCCCTGGAGCATTTTTTTTCGGAGAACGTTTTTATGATTTTAGATCCCGGCTTTAACTTAACTCTGCGCCCTATGAAATACCCCGTTATGTACGAAATGTACAAAAACGGAATCAAAAACACTTGGACTGTTGATGAAGTAGACTTTTCAACCGACCTGGTGGACCTTCATACAAAACTGACACCAGCAGAAAGACACTTGATTTCTCGTCTAGTGGCTTTCTTTGCGACAGGTGATTCTATCGTCGGCAACAATTTGGTTTTGAACTTGTACAAACATGTGAATGCACCAGAAGGCCGCATGTACTTGTCACGTCAGCTTTACGAAGAAGCTTTGCACGTTCAGTTCTATCTGACTTTGTTGGACACTTACATCCCAGACCCTGAAGAGCGCACGGCGGCCTTCGCTGCTGTTGAAAATATCCCGTCGATCAAAAAGAAAGCGGATTTCTGCTTTAAATGGATTGATTCCATCAACGAGTTGGACTCACTTCAAACCAAAGAAGATCGCCGTCGTTTCTTGATGAACCTGATCTGCTTTGCAACTTGCGTGGAAGGCTTGTTCTTCTATGCCGCTTTTGCTTACGTTTATTTCTTGCGCTCAAAAGGTTTACTAGCGGGTCTTGCTTCCGGCACAAACTGGGTCTTCCGTGACGAATCCATGCACATGGCTTTTGCCGTGGAAGTTATCAAGACGGCGCGCAAAGAAGAACCAGATCTTTTCAACTCACAAATGGAAGACATGGTTGTGCAAATGCTTGAAGATGCGATCGAGTGCGAGATGGAGTTTGCCAACGACGTCCTTCACTTGGGTGTTGCCGGTCTTTCTGCAAAAGACATGCGTCAGTATCTTGAGTACTGCGCCGACCAACGCCTGGAGAGCTTAAACATTGCTCCACGCTACAACGTGAAAAATCCATTCGCGTTCATGGAGCTTCAAGATATGCAGGAACTTGCTAACTTCTTTGAAAGACGTGTTTCTGCTTACCAAGTCGGTGTCAGCGGTGCCGTTGCTTTCGACGAGACTTTCTAAGTAAACGACTTAGGATGCTGCGGCGCCGATGGCGCGGAAGCTGGACTCCTCTTCGGGTCGCTATTAACATGGCGGCCTAACAGGAAGTGCTGATATAAAAAACACAATACTTTGGACCTTATTCTTTCTGATCTGTATGGGGGTGGGATTTCTTCACGGAGTTCTACCCCAAGGTCTTTCCCGATCTTATTTTATCAGTCCCACAAAAATTCAAATTTTTACCACTGATGAAGTTTTCTTTCCCTTAGAAATTCGCAAAGAACTTGAAGATGAACTCAACGTGAAGTTTTCAGTCACAATCACCCGAGATTGGGATGCGATTTTAGCCAACACCGTGGCAAGCCCCGCCGTGGACATCATCTTCTTGCCATCGTTCTGGGCGAACACTCTGGCTCGACAAGATCTGCTCTTAGATATCGCGCAAACCCGCCGGGGTCTGCAGAATCGGGTGGCTTCAGACTTCCTGTCGATCAAATCAACAGGCGCTTTTCACTTTTTTCCTTTTTACTGGATGAAGACTGGTATCCAAACCTCCAAGGAAGAAAGTTTTACCGAGTTTTTAAAAAACAAGTCTGAATCTTTCCTGTTACTTCTGGCTGATGAAGATCTGCTCTTAAAACACTTTCAACTTTGGAAAGAACAAGGGCTGTTAAATGAAGTCCTACAAAAGAAAGTTCTAACCCTTCAGCTGGATCAACTAGATCGGGATCTTCCTGAAGAAGGTGCCATGGAAGGACCTTTAAGTCTGGAATCCAAAGAGACGAACACATCTTTCGTAAGCGCACTTCTTGTCTGGGGGGCCGCGATTCCGGTCAACTCTCCCAATAAGGATTTGGCTTTGGAAATTCTTGAAACCCTTAGTTCCACTGAACGCCAGGAAAGAACTTTACTCAAAACACCGTTTAATTCGGCTTTTTCAACAGTGACGGCGAACTCGATTCCTTTGAATCGACGCGCGGATTTTATTCGTGATTTAAGATTGAAGGACACCATCATCCTTGAGACGAAAGATCAGGATGCCAAGAACAAGCTAAAGAATGATTTCAATTTAATTCTTTAATAGCTACGCAAATGTGAACGAAGGACAACTTGCGCCAGGGCTATTAGACGAGCTCTTAAGGTTTTATCAGAGTTAAACTTGAGGCGCCTTGAACTTCGTTCACAACCAGTGTGCCCGCCGAATCATAAGCGTAAATAATCACCTTCAGGCCGTAAGAACCCGAAGCAATGGAATCCAGATTGAAGGCAAAATTAAACCGTCCGTTTTTACAAGTCGCCGTATTACTGCCCGTATTTAGATCAATGATTGTTAAAGCAGAACCGCCATTCATCAAATAAATGCGATGATTGGCGTACGTCGACACATAACATTCACCAGAAATATCCGCCTTTGTTTGACCGGCTGTCGCCGTGATCTGAGGAGTATCGACCTTCAAAAAAAGTTCTTCTGACTTTGGAGTTTTATCGACCGCGTGAGTGGAGGGATCATCCTTTTGATCTGTCAGTAAGGAATTGCCTTGGATTGGCGAACACGCTGCCAATACGGTCAGGCTTAATAAAGCTGCTCCCTTAACTAAAGATTTCATAGATCCCCCACTTATCCAGGATAAATGAGAGATCGGAAGACTTGGACCAGAAATTAAATAAATCTAATTTTGAGACGCAAAAAGAGCCTTGGGCCCTTTTAAAGCGCGTTCCAAAATGAGAGGGTCCACAAAAAGGAAGTACGTCGAGACCATTGTCGTCGCAAAAGGTCCTAACCCCATGAAGATCCCAATGCCCGCATGGAAAAACACCCCCAGAATCAACCACAGGTTGCGCGTCTTAGGCCAAGCCACCATCGCTGGGAAATAGATTTCAAAGATGATCGTCAGATAAGCGATCACCGGAATGATCCAAGGAATCGTTCTGAGGAAAGAAAAATCGAAGGTCGTCATTTGCGGATTGGCCATCACACTCCAAAGAGCGGTTCCATCCCACCAGCTTCCGCCTTTAAGTTTTTCCCAGCCCGTGTAGGCATAAAGAACGGAAATCTGAACCTGCATCATGCGAATCATGACAGAGCTTAAGACATCCGAAGACTTAAACGTGTTCTTTTTACGCAGCAAATTTAAAACACTCAAACGCTCACAGGATTGAGTGAAAGACATATAAAACAGGAAAAGAGCGGCAATGATATCAGCGCCAAAATTCACCGAATAGTTTCGCTGAATAAAACCCGCGTCGATAATCCAGGCGGCCCACATCAGCCATCGCCCACCGATTCCCAATGTCAGTAAAATCAGGAAAACGATCAGCAATGAGTGCATGATCATATTCAGGGAATCAGGCCAAAACGCCCAAAGAAAGAGCGGCCGATATAGCTCAGGCATTACTTCCAAAGCCATAGGGCGCGAGATCCAGGCATTCTCGCCGTAGTAACCAAGATTGAAGGCTCTGATGGCATAGAGATAAACCATCGTGCCACAAAGCAGAATGCGCATATAGGCCAAACCCAAAAGGTTCTGAGGCGCAAACCAAAACTGATCCCACTTTTGCCAAAGACTTTTTAAAGACGTTTTCATCATAACGCCTCCTCGTCCGCACCACCGGTGCAGGAGTAATATTCACGCACGTACTGCAATTCTTGAGAAAGATCCTTGACCGTTTCGTCCCTTCTTAGAACCACTTGATCTAAAGGAGGCACAGTCTCTATCACGTGCTCCATTTCCACGGAACTGGCGCCGGGATACTGCTTACAAAGCCAGGGGCCATAAAGTAATCGCAGACGTTTAGGCTCAATCACCATAAATCGCATGGCATAGAGTTCCCGCTTTCGGGTGGCATTGGAAATGCCTTTGTTCTTTTCGGCGGGAAAATAGCCCTCAACAGGCTCTTGAACGTCGTTGCCTTCTTCGTCTGAAAAACGAACCGTATAACGAACATACATGGTGTGGGCAGGATCTGGAGAGAAGAAATTCCAGCTGGCGTTCAGCCCCACAGTATTGGCGTAGGGCGTGATAAAATTCGCTGTCGCTCGCCCAAAGTAAGCGCCTACGTTGGGCATAACGAACATAGTAAAAATGTTATAGACAATCCAAAGGCTTAATAAAACCTTAAACGGAAGCATCCCCTTCTTCGTCAATGTCATCAGCTTCTCCTAGGAATGGCAATTCCTCATCTTCCGCTGACTCTTCATCGCTGTCAGCAAAAAGTTGATCATCAGAAGCTTCATCCATATCCGTGTCGTTATCAAAAGATTCGATAGCTTCGGTAAGCTCCTTAGAAACTTCCCCCTCTTCCATCATCTCTTCAGATTCCGCAGCCTCTTCCGCCAGCAAAGCTTCTTCGACACTATCGCCTTCTGAAGCAGCTTCAGCAGAAGCATCTGCTGAACCCGGGGTTGATTTCATAAACGTCGCTTTTTTCTCTGCGGCCATCGCCACAAGGGTGGTTCCCGCTGCCAAAGCTTCATCGTACTTCTTCAACCAGTTTGCGTCTCGAGTTGAAACCGGTTCGCCAAAGGCCAAGGCATCACGAATATTCTGAGCCCGTTCCTGATCGCGTTTTTCCGCCTGACGACGCTTTTCTTCTTCGAAGAAGTTGGTGGTTGTCGCAATATCTTCAAGCTGCTCTTGAATTTTCATCAACTCGTCTTCACCTTGCGAGTAAGCACCCACAAAAGTTTCCGACATTGAATCTGTGATCGAAGCCAGAGTTGGCTTTTCTTCAGCTTGCTGCTCATCAATACCTTCAGGCAACAATTCATCGATCTGAGACAAAGTCGGAAGTTCCTTGATCGAACGAAGACCAAAGATTTCCAGGAATTTTTTCGTCGTTCCGTATTGCATAGGACGACCAGGAAGTTCGGATTTACCTTCAAAACTAACAAGATTTTTTTCCATCAAAGCGCGCAACAAGTGACCGGATTCCACGCCGCGGATTTCGTCGATTTCCGCTTTTACGGTCGGTTGTTTATAAGCCACGATCGATAGAACTTCCAAAGCTGGACCGGAAAGCTTGAATTGACGAGCTTTCAAAGTGCGCTTCAGGAATTCCATATTGTCGATTTTAGTACGCAGTTGATAACCGCCGGGAACTTCTTCCAAGGTCACACCACGACGCCCACCTGCATATTCCACAGCCAATTGATCCAGAGCTCGGCGGATTTTGTCGCCGCGGATATTTGTGCCTTTAAAGAGCAGCTTTAAAGAGGCCAAGCTGACCGGACGATCACTTGCAAAAAGCACACTTTCTACGATGCTTTCCAGACGCTCTTCTTCAACGAACTCGACTTCTTCGATTTCGGCGGAGTCAAAATTATCAAGCTCTGTTCCTTCAACAGAAACATCGTCGTCTTCAGAAGCTTCCGCTTCCATCTCGGCAACGTCGTCTTCGCTGGCTTCCGGAAGGAAACCTTCGGTTTCTTCTTCCTCGTTTAAAAAGACGGAAGCATCGGATTCGATACCATCAAGTTCCATGTCTTCGGACGCATTGTCGTTTTCTGATTCAGAAAGTTCAACCGCTTCGACTTCAGCTTCAATTTCCGTGGCTTCAACTTCCACATCCATCACTGCCGTATCAGTTTCTGCTTCAACTGGTGCTTCAAGATTTTTCTTTTTTCTGGCCATCTTTATACTTCCGTTGCGTCGTCTTTAAATAGTTCGTTTTCCATTGCTAGGATTTCGTCATCCGTGGCGATATCTAGACCTGATTCCAGGGCTTCCGCTGAGGAACCGTCCTCAATAAAACCCAATTGCATTTGCGGGTTGGCTTCTTCCAACTTATCTTCCGCATCTGTCAGAAGGAAATCCTCATCCTCCTGAATCTTTTTAGACTCTTCCATCATCTTTTCAGCGACCTGGTCTGCGCGCATAGAGTCGTACTCTTCCACTCGAGCCAAGACATCCGTTTCGATTGGTTTTTTCGCATCCACCCAGATGTCCGCATACGCTTCCGTCTGGTAAAGACCTACAAAACCCATTTTTCCAAGTTCTAACAAAGACAAGAACGTGATTAAAGCCTGGCGTGCACGGTCTTCTGTCGCCGTCACCAATTCCATCATCGTCACGCGTTGGCCCACGATCAAACGATCTTTGATCTCTAAAACGCGGCTGGCGATCGATTGTGCCTTCGCGGCAACCTGATGAACTTTCTTCTTAACTGAGCGCAAAACTTTGCGATAGGTCGAAATCAAAGAAAACAGCGCATTTTCTTCTAAAATAATCTCTTCTTCTTTTTGATCCAAAGATTCGCGAGTTCCTCGCAACCAGACATCACGTCCAACCAAAGGACGTTCGTAAAGAAGTTTGGCCGCTTCCTGATACTTTTGATACTCCAAAAGTTTTTGCACAAGTTCTTTGCGCGGATCTTCCGCCTCTACAACCTCGCCATTTTCATCATATTGAGGAAGAAGCATGCGGGATTTAATTTGAATCAAAGTAGAAGCCATCGCAACGAATTCGCCGGCGACTTCCAGATCTAATTCCTTCATCAATTTGATATAATCAAGATACTGCTTGGTGATCTCATGGATTTTAATATCCATGATGTCCATTTCTTCTTTACGGATAAGATAAAGAAGAAGCCCCAGCGGTCCTTCGAATTTAGGCAACTGAACTGTAATACTCATGAAATTGGATCCCCTCTACCATTTCATACTGGAACGAACTATCTCTAACGTCTTTTGGGCTTCCTTGCGCGCTTTGTCGCATCCAGCGTCGATGATTGAATCAAGCTGACCTGGATTATTCAACAACTCTTTTTTCTTTTCTCTTGGGCCCGCCGAAAGTTTTTCGATGTTGGCAGCCAACCGAGCTTTACAATCTCCACAACCGATTCCTGCAGAGCGACATCCTTGTTCGACCCAGGCAATATCTTCGGCGGAGGAATAAAGTTTATGATAGCCATACACCGAGCACTTCGTCGGCTCCCCCGGATCTTCGCGACGAACGCGTGCCGGGTCCGTGACCATCAAATTCACCTTTTTTTTCAAATCTTTTTCGCTGTCTTCCGTAAGGAACAAAGTATTTCCGTAGGATTTGGACATCTTGCGCCCGTCAAGACCTGGCACCAGAGGAATCTCGGTCAAAAGAGGATTCATTTCTGGCAGCTTTGCTTTGTACAAGTGGTTAAAGCGACGCACCAATTCACGAGCTAGTTCCAGATGCGAAACCTGATCTGCACCTACCGGCACAGCGTTCGCACGATAAATAGCAATGTCGGCCGCTTGTAAAACCGGATACGCAAAACGACCCAAGTTATGAGTGTCGTTGGCTTTCATTTCCTCAATGGCGTCTTTCCACGTGTTCACACGCTCTAGCCAACCCATCGGAACCATGTTCGCAAAGATCATGAAAAGTTCCAGGTGCTCGGGAACGCGACTTTGAATAAAGATCGTCGCTTTCTCGGGATTGATGCCCCAAGCGATAAACTCGGCCACCATTTCACGAGTCCACGGGGTGATGTCTTTCGGTGATTTGTAGGCAGTGGTCATACCATGCCAATCCATCGCCCCAAAGAAACACTCGTGCTCGTTTTGCAGATCCAACCAGTTTTTCAGCGCTCCCCAGTAATGTCCAATATGCAAACGACCTGTCACTCGCATTCCAGACATCACACGCAATTTTTTCACCGGAGTTGCAGGTGGTGGGGTTTGTACGACGTCAGAACTCATATACCAAAGCCCCCTAAGGCAAGACCAACAAGGCTGTTATAGCTCCAGAAAACCGGAATCGCGAGAATGCGCAAAGCACCGGTTAAAACCAACGCCATTAAAATCATGCTGGTAATATGCTCGTTTTGTTCGAGCTTATAATTTAATTGAGCTGGCAGAAAGCGCGCTAAAACTTTTCCGCCATCCAAAGGGTGAAGTGGCAGAATGTTAAAAAATGCCAGGAATAAATTCGTGACGATAAAGGTCTTTAAAATCTCAATCAACCCGCTGGCGTAAGACGCCCCCAGGAAGTACTTGGCAACAAGCGCAATCAACGTCGAACCGACAACGGCGAGAAGAATATTTGAAAGCGGACCCGCTAAAGCGATCCAAAACATATCCACCCGGGGGTTCTTCAGGTTGCGCTCATTCACGGGAACCGGCTTCGCCCAGCCGAAGAAGATCGGCGTCGCCAAAACAATAGAGATGATCGGCAGCACCAAAGTTCCAATCATATCCATGTGCGCCAAGGGGTTCATCGTTAAACGCCCCATCATCTCCGCGGTATTGTCACCGCGGCGACGCGCAACCCAACCGTGGGCATACTCGTGAAAACAGAGTGCAAAAAGAAACGGAATAAAATAAATACCAATCTTGGCGCCAATCTCGACGAAATCCATATCACCTCACGCTAAATCACACCTAGACCCTTGTCTAGTGTGTCGAATCACTTGCCCAATTAAAGTGCAATCAGTGTAACACAGCTTGTTAAGAGAAAAGCTCTCGTCTTTCCAAGGCCTTGAATAAATTCGTCTCGCATTATAAGTTGGGACCCCTGTTATAAAATAACGTTTAACTAGAACCGATGACTTATTTCCTTCCTTGGAAATAAGCACCAGGACGAAGGAAGAAAATATGTCTGACACTACGAACGCTCGTCCAGCACTCACAATGCTTTCTGAAGACGAAGCCGCGTTTAGAGACGCTGTAAGAGCTTTTGCTGAATCTGAAATCAAGCCTCATGTGACACACATGGATGAAAAAGCAGAGATGGATCCTGCCATCGTAAAAAAACTTTTCGAAATGGGTTTAATGGGCATCGAAACTCCCGAGAAATTCGGCGGCGCTGGCTCTACTTTCACAATGGCCTGCTTGGCGGTTGAAGAAATCGGCCGCGTTGACGGCTCTGTTTCAGTTCTTGTCGACGTTCAAAACACTTTGACGACGAATGCTTTTCTAAAATGGGGAACACCGGCACAACAAGAAAAATACTTGAGCAAAATGGCGTCTGAATGGGTCGGCGCGTACGCACTTTCAGAATCGTCTTCAGGCTCTGATGCCTTCGCTTTGAAATTAAAAGCAGAAGACAAAGGCGACAAATGGGTTTTGAACGGTTCAAAACTTTGGATCACTAACGGCAAAGAAGCCAATGTCTTCATCGTCTTCGCCAACATCGACATCGCTAAAGGCTACAAGGGTATCACCGCTTTCATCGTTGAAAAGTCATTCCCTGGCTTCAAAGTTGGCAAAAAAGAAGACAAACTTGGTATCCGCGCTTCTTCAACTTGCGAACTTCTCTTTGAAAACTGCGAAGTTCCTAAAGAGAACGTTCTTGGTGAAGTGGGTAAAGGTTATAAAATTGCCATCGAAACTTTGAACGAAGGTCGTATCGGTATCGGCGCGCAAATGATCGGTATTGCCCAAGGCGCTTACGAAGCCGCTCTTGGTTACGTCAAAGGCCGTGAACAATTCGGTAAACCTATTGCCCACTTCCAAGGCGTGCAATTCCAGTTGGCCGAAATGCGCACGGAACTCGAAGCCGCTCGCTTGATGGTTTACAATGCCGCTCGTTTAAAAGATGCTGGCCAGGATTTCATCGAAGCTGCGGCTATGGCAAAACTTTACGCTTCTCGCGCGGCGGAAAAGATCACTTCTAAA
This sequence comes from Bdellovibrio sp. ArHS, assembly GCF_000786105.1. Lineage (NCBI taxonomy): Bacteria > Pseudomonadati > Bdellovibrionota > Bdellovibrionia > Bdellovibrionales > Pseudobdellovibrionaceae > Bdellovibrio > Bdellovibrio sp. ArHS. The sequence continues at coordinate 19,524 of NZ_JTEV01000012.1, read as the reverse complement.
GCTATCGACTTGTTTGGTGGTAACGGTTTCACCAAAGAATACCCCGTCGAAAAGTTCTGGCGCGACGCTAAGATCGGTCAGATCTACGAAGGCACCACAAACATGCAATTGCAGACAATTGCAAAGATGGAACTGGACAAATAGTTCCCTACAAAGGGTCTCGAAAGAGACCCTTTTTCTTTTTCATGATTCATTCTTCTTTTTCCTAATAATTGTGGTTAAACTTAAGAAATGAATTACCTTCTTGCATTGCTGCTGCTTCTTAGTCTTCCCTCGTCTGCGACCGAAAAAACTTTTCGCCTGCACTTAGCCACAGAGCCCGGGGGCCTAGACCCCAACAAACAAAGAACCTCTTCCTCCAGCTACGTCTTGGGCAATCTGTATCGAAATCTCTTTTCCTTCGACGATCAAAAAGGACTGATTCCTGATTTAGGCACCAGTTGTAAGCGGGATAAAAACCGGACGCTTTTAACCTGCACCCTGAAGAAGGATTTGCAATGGAGCGATGGCACTCCGCTAACGGCGGAAGACTTCTTAAAGACTTATCTTAAAATTCTAAATGTAAAGAATGCCTGCCCGCGGGCCGATCTTCTTTTCAAAATCAAGAATGCCGAAGCCTTTTATAAAGGCGAAGTCGACGCTAAAAAGTTAGGAGTTTCGGCTCCAGACAAACACACCTTAAAGTTTGAATTCGCGCGACCCGACGCAGATTTTGAATACAATCTAGCGAATTTTCTTCTCGCCCCTACCAAAGAAAACCTGAGCGCTTATTCCGGACCTTACAAACTCAAGGAGTGGAAAAAAGGACAGAAGCTGGTTTTAGAGCCCAACTCTTTCTATAAACAAGGCCACCCCCAGCGTCCACTGGTGGAGTTTCTTTTTATCGAAGAAGACACGGTCGCACTGCAGCTCTATGAAAAAAACGAGTTGCAGTTCTTGCGCCGTTTGCCGACCTTGTTCATTCCCACTTATAAAAAGCGCAAAGACTTTCACTGGTATCCCGTCATTCGCCTGGACTATTTAGGTTTTGGACCGGAACTTTCCCAAGATGAAAATATACGCAAAGCTTTCACCTATTCATTGAACTACGTGGAGTTACAGAAGATTTTCTCTTCCGAGGGCCGCCCGGGTTGCATAGGACTTCCCGATGCCTGGTTCCCTGCGAAGGCGCCCTGTTTTGATTTTGATTTAAAAAAAATACCACCGACAAAATCCACGAAGACCTACACGTTGATGTTTTCTGCTCTTGGCGGAGAAGACCACAAGCGGGCCACAGAATGGCTGCAGGATCAGTGGTATAAAAATGCCAAGTTGAAAACTCATCTGGAAGTGAAAGAAAACAAAACCTTCTTGCAGGTGTTGCAGCAGAATCCTCCCGCCATTTTCAGAAAAGGCGTTTCGCCGGATCGTCCGACCTGTCTTGCGGCGCTGGAAACCTTCGCCCCTTTCAATCCGGAAAACTATCTGCGCATCAAATCTGCGGAATACGATCAGATTTTGTCCGCTTTGTCCCAAGCTCAGAAACCCGCAGAACAGAAAAAATGGTGTCTTGCCGGGACCGAGTACCTGATGAAGAATCACTTGATGATTCCTCTGGGAGCTATTCATTTCTCGATCCTTGTGAAGCCGGAATTCACGGGCTGGAGAATGAATCAAATGAATCAGCTGGACTTGTCTGACCTTCATTAAAGCCTCTAGAATAAGGTCTATGAATTCAGCAACTCAGTCCGTCGATATACATAAAGATCAGATCATTTTTAACGAGGGTGATGCTGGCGACTGCGCTTACATCATTGAAAAAGGCCGGGTGCTGATTTATCTCAGTAAGGATAAAGAAGACATTCCTTTAACCATTCTGGGTGAAGGCGAAATCTTCGGCGAAATGGCTTTGATCGACAACCAAAATCGTTCCGCCTCAGTCCGCGCTCTTGAAGATGTCCGCCTGGCTATCGTGACCAAGCAGCAAGTTCTAGAGCGAGTTTCCACCGCAGACAAAGTCGTACAACTGCTGATGCGCGTTCTTCTTAAGCGCCTTCGCCGTAAAAACATCAATACACCGGCGGGCACGCGAATTTCCGATGTTGAGTTTGATAATTCGGGTGCGGGCGACGATGGCACACAGACGGCTTTAGATCAGATTAAACTTGAAAACCAAATCTTCCAGGCCTTTCAAAATAAAGAATTTGAACTTTTTTATCAGCCCATCGTGAATTTGAAGACTAAACAGATCAACGGCTGCGAAGCGCTGTTGCGCTGGAACAGCCCACAACACGGTCTGGTTTCGCCGAACCTTTTTATTGATGTGATTGAAAATTCATCCATGGTCATTCCCATTGGCCATTGGATTATCAATCAGGCCCTGAAGGATTTGCGCACAATTCAGGATCAACTTCGCCAGAGCCAAAAGGGCAAAATGGCGGAAGACTTCATGATGAGCATTAACATCTCGGGTCGGCAGTTCACTCATTCTGATTTCGTAAACAATCTGGAAGATTTACGCGAAAAACATGATCTTCAGCCTAAGAACATCAAATTAGAAATGACTGAACGGATTATGATGGATGGGGCTATCGCCCTGGATGCCTTAAAGCAATGTCACAATCAGGGCTATGCGATTTCCATTGATGATTTCGGGACGGGTTTTTCCAGTCTTCAATACCTGACACAGATGCCCATCAGCTTCCTGAAAATCGACCGTTGTTTTGTTATGAAGCTTCTGAATGATCCTAAGTCCAAAGCCGTCGTCAGCTCGATCATCCACTTGGCACATGCGATGGATATTGAAATCATCGCCGAGGGCATTGAAAACAACGAAGAGGCACTCGTCTTAGAAACGCTGGGAGCTCGCTTCGGTCAAGGGTATTTATTTTCAAAACCCGTCGATCTGGGCCGCTTCTTAAAGCTCATTTAATCACAGCAAGGCTGTCTCAATCCGGGAAAACCTCGACTTTCAGAGGGTTTCTTGGAAAGCACTAAAGTCCGTTTAATGACCTCCGATAAGTCTAATGTCTTAAGACATTCAACCAGCTTAAGATTTCAACTGGAGGTCACAAAATGGCTGACAAAAAATTTGAAAAGCAAATTCCCAATAACGTAGTTTCCCTTGAATCGGCTCGCTGCTGCGGCGAAGGCTGCAAAAAGAAGTCCGAAAAGGCGGGATTTTGCGCTGAGCACTTTGAATGGTTTAAGGCCGGTCTGATTACGAAAGAAGGCATGAAAGCGCCTGACTTCGACAAGAAGTACTACCATTACACGGCCGCTAAAAAAGTGGCTTAGTTGTTCCTACTTCAAATTCCATCCGTTTAAGACCAGGTCTCCCAACCTGGTCTTTTTTTATTTTTGATCAGGGGATTTGCGCCCAAAAGACCGTGAAAAGAACAAGGCCCACAAAGAAGTATCTGAATCCAACACTAAACGCTTCGCGCATCGACATGTCTTCTCTTCGGTCCCCGACTTTGCTAGTATGAGTCCAGTTTAGGAGACCTCAGCCCATGAAGAAGGCAGCGCTTATCACAGGAGCCAGTAGCGGAATCGGAGCCGCCACTGCCATTGAATACTCTCGTAACGGCTATTTCATTTATCTTATGGGTCGAAACAAAGAACGCCTGCAGGAAACGGCCCTCCAGTGCCGCAGTGGCGCTTCGATCCTTTCTTGCGATATGACAGATGAAGCGGCTTTACAAAAGCGACTGCAAGAAGTGCTCAGTGCAAAGATTCACCGCCTGGAAGTTTTAGTGAATAATGCCGGCATCTTTGCAACCCACGACTTCGTTGAGGGAACTGACGATCTTTGGAAACAACAAATGGAGATGAACTTCTTCATTCCCGTGCGCGTGGCCCGTGCCTTCTTTCCTTATTTCAAAGACCATGGTGGAGGCAGTATCGTGAATATCTCGTCCACTTTAGGACTTCGCCCCACAGCAAACACCGGCGCGTATTCCGCCAGCAAAGCAGCTTTGATCAATTGGACGCAAAGTCTGGCTTTGGAAGGCGGCCCGCTAAAAATTCGCGTGAACTGTGTCTGCCCGGGTATTGTCGACACCCCTATTCACCAGTTTCATTCTTTGGCTGCGGATGCAAAGAAAGAAGCTCTTAGCCAGATGTCGAGCCTGCAACCTTTAGGTCGCATCGGCACAGCGGAAGATATTGCGAAAACTGCTTACTTCCTGGGAAGCGATCTTTCCAGCTGGACGACAGGAGCTGTTGTTGCCGTTGACGGAGGCATCAATCTCGCATGATGCTTGTTTTAAAAAGTCCTTTTAGCAGCGCGCATCTTTATCAGCAGCCTTTGTGGAGTCCTGAGGAAAACACGAAGACGTTCGGTCGCTGCTATACCGAACACGGTCACGGGCACAACTACAAACTGGAAGTGGCTTTTCAGATTCGAGATTCCGAGATCACCGAACAAAAGAAAGAACTGCAAAAGCTTTTGGATTCGCTGACCCGTGCCTTGGATCACGAACACTTGAATTTTGTGATCCCGGAATTTAAAACGCAGATTCCAACTACGGAAAACATCGCTTTATATTTTTTAAATAAACTTAAGGAACGAGGACGGGATAAGGATGTCGCCTACCTGCGCCTTTATGAAATGGACAATTTGTGGACGGAGATCCGCCGATGAGTGAAGAAAAAGTAAGACTGTCAAAACTGATGGCGGAAAGAGGTATCTGCTCTCGACGTGAAGCGGATGAATATATCTCTAAGGGTTTGGTTCTGGTGGATGGAATCAAAGTCGATCAACTGGGAACAAAAGTGGACCCCAAAGTGAAAATCACATTGGAAGCTCAGGCCTTAAAACAGCAAAAGCGCCTGGCCACCATCATTTTGAATAAACCCATTGGCTGGGTGAGTGCGCAACCTGAACCTCCTTACCAACCCGCCATCAAATTGATCACACCGGAAAATCAGTTCGGTGATTCCAAACTTCGTCTGCGTAAAGAACACTTTGAAGGGTTGGCCGTCGCGGGACGCCTGGATATCGACTCTCAAGGCCTGCTTCTTTTCACGCAAGACGGACGTATCGCTAAAAGAATCATTGGCGAAGAATCCAAAGTTGAAAAAGAGTACATCGTCCGCGTGGAAGGCAAACTGCCTGCGGAAAAGTTAAAACTTCTGAATCACGGTTTGTCTTTAGATGGCAAGGCGCTAAAGCCGGCTAAAGTCGAATGGATCAATGAAGATCAGTTGCGTTTTATCCTGCGTGAAGGCAAGAAACGCCAGATCCGTCGGATGTGCGAGCTTGTCGGGTTGAAAGTGACCGGTTTAAAACGCGTGCGTGTTGGAAACTTAAAGCTCGGAAAACTGCCTGAAGGAAAATGGCGTTTCGTGGAAGAGGATGAAAGCCTTGATTAAACTTTTCCCGGTCTTTTTGTTTAGCTTTCTTTTGCTAAGCCTGGACAGTCAGGCCGAGAACTCGGCTACACCCCCACCGCCAACAAAACCTTACGGAGAATCCTTTTCCGTTTACGTCGAAAACGACACCCGACGCCTGGGGGGACCTAATACTGACAGCGATTACACCAGTGGGATTCGCTTCAGCTATCAGTATGCCGAAGACCTTGAGCCGCTCTGGGTGCCACCTTTGATCGGTTGGTCAGATCGCTTCAAATACGAACGAGATAAATCGACCACGAACTTCGGGATCTCTATTGCGCAACAAATGTTTACGCCCGACAACACGGACACTTCAGAACTTATTCTTAACGATCGTCCCTACGCCGCCTGGCTGTATGTCGCCTTGTCCGCCAATTTAAAAACACCTTCACACAGTCACAATCTGGAATTGGATATTGGTTTGATTGGCCCTGGTGCCTTGGGCGAACAGGCGCAAAATGGATTTCACGACCTTATTAAAGTTCCGACCGCCAATGGCTGGGACAACCAATTAGCCACTGAGCCCACTTTACAATTGAACTACAATCAAAAGATTCGTTTTTATGAAATAGAAACGGAGTCAGGAAGAGTTTTTGATTTCATTCCCTCGACCGGTCTTTCTTTTGGAAACGTTCTTATCGGGGCCCACATCGGCGCCTTGGTCCGAGCGGGAATTCGCCTGCCCGATGATTTTGGTGCATCAAGCCTGTCGTCTGTTGACGGCGAGTCACTTTTAAATCTTAAAATCGGCAAGCAAAATCTTCCTTGGCGACTTTATGGTTTCGCCGGAATCCGAGGAAATGCCGTCGCTCATAACATCTTCCTTGACGGTAATACTATTCACGACAGTCATCGCGTCACCAAATATCCTTTTAACGCGGAAACGGAATTTGGCTATGCCTTGCAGATTTCCCACTGGAGTTATTCATGGCGATTTGTGACCGTATCGCCTGAGTTTGAAGAAAGAAGCGAGTTTAATAGCTACGCCTCTATTTCGATTTCTTATATCCGTGCCTGGGAATAATTCACTTCGCGGGTTTTAAGAAATCCAGACGCAGATTTTCGTAGTACGCGATTTCTTCATCGGTGAAACCCGCTTTTTTTCTTAGGTCGTGATTGAGGGGCTCAATTCGTTTCGGCAAACGAATACGAAGTGCATCCATCCGTTGCGGGAAATCGGTGTTAGGGTCCCTCTTATCGGCTTTGCATATTTCCCGATACCATCGTGACCCAAAATCCACATGGCCGATCTCTTCAAAGTTAATCTGCTTCACGATTTTTTGGATGGTTTGCTTCCCGGCAGTTCCCTCAAGACGGCGAATCAACGTGTCTCCTGCATCCAGCCCACTGCCTTCCAAATAGCGATGCACGATCAAAATGCGATCTAAAAGAGAATCCTCTTGACTGACCGCTTTCCACAACGCCAAGTGCACCGGCCAGTCACCCCATTTAAACCCCAACGACTCGATACCTTCAAGGCACATTCTGAGGTGTTGCGCCTCGGAAACCGTGACAGCCAACAGCTCTTCGCGAAAGCCCACGGGAGCCTCGGGAAATTCCACCAAAGTACGAACCCCCAGCTCCATGGCTTGCAGTTCAATACTGGCTAAATCATGCAGCATCCGGGCCTGTCCTTCCACCGTGGAGAAGCCTTTTTTGGGAGGATGAAGTTTTGGGTGCAAAGTGAGGACATCCCGAGCCGGATCTTCAGGAACAAAGCCTGGCGACTGAAGCTTTAGCGCCTCTTCGCAGGATTTTTCGATGTTTTTGATCTTTTCCCAAATGTCGGGGGTGGAAAAACTGAACATAGGGCCTTTTACATCCTGCTCCCAAAGTTGCCAAATAATTAGTGATTTGCTGCAATAGAGCTCTGGAAAAAGTAAAAAAACACCAGATGGAGTTATATGGGAAAATCGTGGAAAACTGCGGGTAAAGTAGAGAAAGCCCAACAAAAGGGACAAATCTTCACAAAATTAGCCAGAGAGATCGCCGTGGCGGCAAAAGCCGGCGGCCCTGACCCCGCAGCCAACTCCCGTCTTCGTCTTGCCATTGAAGCGGCAAAAAAAGTCTCTTGCCCCAATGATACGATTGAACGCGCGATCAAAAAAGGCGCGGGTCTTTTGGATGACGGCAAGGTGATTGAAGAGATCACCTATGAAGGTTACGGACCGCACGGCGTGGGCGTGATCGTTGAATGCCAGACCGACAACAAACACAGAACAGCCCCGGATATGCGCCATGCCTTCAAATCTCACGAAGGCAACATGGGTGAGGTCGGTTCCGTAGCCTGGATGTTTGATCGCGTAGGACTGCTTGAAGGCGAAAAAGCCGGCAGCTTCGATCCGGACGAAGAAGCTATCGAAGCGGGCGCTAATGAAGTCAGTAAAAATGACGACGGCTCTTACGAGTTCTTCACCAATGCAGACGATCTCGATGCGGTTCGTGATGCCTTGGTGAAACGCGGCTGGAAAGTGACGACTGCGGAACTTTCTTACAAAGCAAAGAACATCACTGAACTTAACGACGAGCAAAGAAAAGACGTCGAAGAGTTTTTGAATTATCTTGACGACATGGACGACACACACCGCGTTCACGCGACTGTGTAAAGACAAAAGCGCCTCCCTGAGGCGCTTTTTTTTATATCTTTCCTGATTGAATAAAGCGCACGACTTTTTCAATAACTTGGGCATCTTTCAAAACACGTCGATGTCCCAATCCTTGAGTCTCTAAAATACCAACCTGAGGCCACAACTTTTGGATTTCTTCGGCGGCGGTGAAACGAACTTCGCGGTCGTCACGATCATGTACAATCAAAGACTTCACGTGCAGTTGACTTCCAATGGCCCCGACATCCATATCATAAGGAGAAATGCCGGCTTTTTCAGCGAGCATTTCAATAAAATATTTTTCCGCCTTGGTATGCATTTGGATAAATTTAAAATAATGATTAATGACTTTTTGATAGTGGGACGGACCCGCGACTAAAATCAATTTTTCAACACGAAGCCCTTTGGCGGCGGCCAACACCGAGCAACCTGCCCCAAATGAATGGGCGATCACAGCCGCAAAAGATCCGAGTTCCTTTTGCGCATCAAGAAGAAATTGAGAGTAATCTCCAACATTGGTCTGAACTCCCAGCGATGCCCCATGCGCAGGTCCATCCAAAGCCACCACGCGATAGCCGGCGGCTACTAATGGTTCCGCGAAGGCAGCCATCTGCGTTCCTCGCCCACTCCATCCATGAATCAAAAGAACCAGAGGGGCTTTTTCGGCCCCCCATTCATAGGCGGCAATGCCTCCACCAAGAATGTATTTCTTAGCGGAAGCAAACCATTCCATTTCAGAAGAAGGACGTGGAACTCTTTGCGGCGTCAGAAAAAGATCCAATGCCGTCTGCGCCGCAAGTTTGGGAAAAACCCGGGAAACAAAACGAAGCCATGCGATCTTCAACTTTTTCGCCAAGGAAACTTCCATAATTATCTTTCTACGATGGCCACCACACCCATACCACCAGCGGTACAAATAGAAATCAAACCGCGGCCCGAACCTTTTTGCGCCAGCATTTTTGCAAGACTGGCCAGAATTCTTCCGCCGGTTGCGGCAAAGGGGTGACCTAACGCCAGACTGCCACCGTTGACGTTCAATTTAGCGCGATCAATGGAACCCAGAGCCTGAGACTCGCCAAGGTGTTTACGGCAGTATTCATCAGATTCCCAAGCCTTCAGAGTACAAAGTACCTGACCGGCAAAAGCTTCGTGAATTTCATAAAAATCAAAATCCTGAAGTTTGAGGTTGTTTCTGCGAAGCATTTTCGCCACCGCGCGCGTCGGGGCCATCAATAAACCTTCACCATTTACATAATCCACGGCCGCATAATCTGTATCCACCAAATAAGCTTGCACGGGAAGTCCGTGGGCTTTAGCCCACTCTTCACTGCTTAACAGAACGGCCGAAGCTCCGTCTGTTAAAGGCGTGCTATTTCCCGCCGTTAAAGTTCCGGTTCCAGTAAAATCAAATGCAGGTTTCAACTTTGCCAGCTTTTCCATACTGGTATCGCCGCGAACGAATACGTCTTTTTTCACGCCCTTAAACTCAAAAACCAGATCCTTAAAAAATCCGGCTTCATACGCTTTGGCGGCGTTCAAATGACTTTGCAAGGCCAATTGATCCTGCTCTTCGCGCGTGATCTTCCATTCTTTAACCATGAGCTCTGTGTGTTGCCCCATGGATAGTCCCGTGCGGGGTTCTTGCACGTTGGGGAATCGAGGTTTGAGATATTCCAATTTTATTTCCGAAAGCTTTGCAATACGGGCAAGAGCATTCGGAGCTTTTTGCGCCTCGGTAAGAATCCAGGACAGTTCATGCGGCAAGACCCCGGCAATATCGCTATTGGTATCCGTACCGCCCGCAATACCGCTTTCAATCTGACCCGAGGCAATTTTTAAGGCAATGTGTGCGGCCGTCTCTAGACCCGTCCCACAGGCACGTTGCACATCATAACCCGGAGTATGAGGATCCAGCCCTGCACTTAAAAGAGATTCCCGGGATAGATTCCAATCCGAGGCATTCTTCATCACGGCCCCCAAAGAGACATCACCCAGAAGTTCACCGCGAATATTCGTTTTATTCACTAGATCCTGCAAAGTCGCCGTCATCAACTGACGATTCGATGTCCGGGAATACTGACTAAATGACTTCACAAAAGGGGTTCGAGATCCCGCCAAAATGGCGACAGGTCGCATAGTTTTGTTTTTCATAGATGGTTCCTCGTGTTTCTTTTTAAACTTGAATCTACCTACCAATAGGTAGATAATAACCCAGAAGGCTTTCGCAAAGCAAGGACGGAAACCATGGATACAAAAACAAAGGCTTTAAGCTTAGGACGTCACTACCTGCAAACCCTCGGTTTTAATGGTTTTAGCTTTCAAACCGTCGCCGACGCCCTGGGCATTCGCAAAGCGAGTCTGCATTACTATTTTGCCTCAAAAGAAGAAATGGGCCTGGCCATTCTTGAAGACTATCAGAAGGCCTATGCGACGTGGGCCCAAAACATCCACGGCTTGCCGGCTGACAAAAAAATGGAGCAAATGCTTCAGATGTTTTACAAAATTGGCAAAGATCATAATAAAGTGTGCCCTTTAGGAGCTTTATGTTCGGACTTCAACACTCTTTCCGAAAAGATTCAGGATCGCCTGCGAGAGTTTCACTTACAACAGCGCAAATGGCTTATTGCTACGATTAAAGAAGGCATGAAAGACAAAATCTTTCGGCAAGACCTCAACCCTCCCATTGTCGCCGACACTTTTCTTGCCGCCATTCAGGGAGGGCTGCAGGTCGCGCGAATTCGCGGAGAAGCCGAAACTTTTAAAAGCATGGTGAAAAATCTGGTGAAAGAGCTTTCCTAAAACGCCTTAGGATCAAAAACTTTCCAGTCTTTTAAATTGTATTTACTAAGAATTTTTTCAAGACTTCCATCCGTACGAGCGCGGATAAACCAGCTTTCCAGATATTCAGGTAGATATCCAAAGTGCGCCTCTTTGGGCGACCCCACCAAAACCAAAGAATTAAATCCCGTCAAAGACGTGGGCAAAAGCTGAAGCTCGGTTCGCGGTTTTTTTAACAGCGAATAACTTAGAACATTATAGTCACCCAAGGCGACATCCACACGACGATCGCCGATCATTTTAATCATTCGATCCGCAACATCCGCTCCGGTCAGTTTGAAACTGCGACCTTCCGAAATAGCCAAACGAGGTCCCCCTCGATAAGTTCCCATGTCTGCAAAAACGACTTTTCTATTTGCCAATAGACTTTCATCAATCAAAGAGTCTTTCGCGCCGGGAGCTAAAATCGCGCCGGTATAGTTCACTCCAAGCTTCGGCCCCACAATACGAATCTGATCTTCGTAACGAACCATGTCGGCAGGAACAATGATATAGTTCACCCGTCCTGCCTGAAGAGCCGCCAACAGACGCGTATTAGGAATACTTTCCAGCTCCAAGCTAAAACCACGCTCTTTCGCGACTTCTTTTAAGATGGCATAAATATAACCACCCCAAGCTCCAGGCCCCTGTTCACAAAGATAGGGACACAACGGCGCCACACCAATCTTGATTCGCAAAATATTTCTTTGATCCGGTGAAACGCGCGGTTTAGAGTCGGGACTTTTGAGCTCGCGTCGATGCAGAAACGACGGAACCCGCCCCATCCAACCCGGATAACGGGCCAGTGTTTTCTCGGTCACGGGATAGGTGGGAATAAGTTTTTTCGCCGAGACCTTTTTCTTGGTTAAATGCGCAATCAATTCACGAGCTGTTTCTCGTCCAAGCTCCGCGCAAAACTGCGCCGAATCAATCACAGTGATTTTTTTATTTTTGATGTTTTGAACCGAAAGGGGATCCCCATCGAAGGTCGCATGAAGTATTTCATGACGTTTTTTTTCATCGAGTTCTTTCACAATAGAAAGACCTCCCCCGTCGTTCACAGTTAAAATAACATCGACACTGCCTTTTTGTGGAAAGTCTTTCAGAAACTGCTTGGCGGCCTTCTGCCCGGAAGAAGGGTCAACGGCCTCGTAACGTTTCAAAACAGAAAAACTTCGCCCCTGATCACGAAGAGCATCAAAAAAACCGTCCACGCGATCAATCGTCGAAGAAACCTTGGGGTATTCAAAAACAACAATGCGCAATTCTTTCGTCTTATCAAAAAGACTGTGTATATAGTCGCCGTTATCACGTCCTCCGGCATAATTATCACTGGTCACAAAAAAAGTGAGATCACCATTTACGATGTATTGATCATAAGCGAATACTGGAATCTTAAGATGATTGGCTTCCTGAAGTGCTCGAGCCAAAGCGGAATTATCGGTGGGTTGAATAACCAAGGCCGCGGGTTTTTCTCTCAGAGCCTCGTCCATTTGTTGAACCTGATTAGTAATTCCCTTACGTCCTTCGCCAGCCACCAGCGCGCGAATGACGATCTTATCATCGCCTTTTTTATTGAAATGGGCGATCTCTTCTTCAAACCCTTTTCGCATCGCCACTTGGCCTTCGATTTTCATACTCCAGTAAAGCGCCGTGACTTCTATTTTCTTCGCCCAAGAAAAAGAAGAACAAAAAGCGATCGCGATAAAAATGAAAATGGCCGAAGGTCTCACTTCAGCCATTATAGTCATTTTATAGAATGAAGCCCAGGGCCTTTATCGATTTAGCAAAAAACAGTTCTGTCATTTTCCATGGGGACAATGCGATCTTTGTTGTCTAGTACAACTCCACACGATCATTTTCCTTAAATCCCGACCCCGAGTGGATAACTGCGATGGCGCCGTCATTACCGAAATAACTAATCACTTCCAGAGTTCCCTTCAAACGACCGGGCACTCGGCCGATGTGACCGCCGCTTTCAGGGTCATAAATGTCGTCCCCATCCTCGGTGACTTTCAAAAGATCTCCGACTTGCAAGCCAGACACGCGGCCCACGTTCAAGTAAATTCGATCGCCGTTGATGGCCGCGATTCTTCCTTCCCAAGTAACCTTATCCAGGGACGCCAGCACTTGCGGTGTGAAGTCCAGAAAGGCATCCTTCACTATGACTTCGATCATATCGGGATTGTTGGAAATAAATTTGTCAGTCTCCACTCTTTCGCCGACGCGAGTCCCTTGCTCTTCGACGGTCACCGTTTTCACAGTGTTAAAAACTTCACGCGCAGCTCGGCCGGTGACCACACGTACCTGCGCCACCACTTCAAAAGCCGTTGTCAAATGACGGACAACCCCCACATTGTCTGCCTTGCGCTTAATGCGAATATCAATAATCTTCCCCTCAAGAACGGCAGTAACCCCCAGCGCTTGCGCCGCTTTAGCCACTTCCGTAAGCTTGTACTGACCACCTTCCATCATCTTGGCAAGATCCAGATTCAAGTCTTTACTATCCAGGGCAATCACCTCACCAGAACGATTGAGGTCCATAATAAAGGCATTGCGAGCACGTTCACGCAACTCAAGTGGTCTTTTATCACCGGCATCCAAGAACGGCAGAACCATCAAGCGTTTGCGAGGTGCGGAATCATCTTTGCGCGCCTCGTAGTTCACATCTTTAATTTCTCGACGCACCGAGGGGCCGGCCCCATCCATTGTCGTGCACGCCGCCAGAACCAATAAGGAAAAAAACAGAATCAAATTTTTCATATATGCACCTCCTTATTGTGCCCATTTCAAGACGATTTCATCTTGTTTTTCGGAAACCTTTGACAGCTTCTTGCCATCAACATCCAGAGCTTCCAATTTTCCCGTTAGCTCCGCCGCCGAAACGGCCGTATCCACTTCAAAGCTTACAGAATCAGAACTTACCAGGCGTTCTCGAATGCTCTTCACTTGTGTGATTTGAGAGCGAATCTTTTCCTTCAGACCTTCCGTCAAGGGCAGAGTATTTCTACCCTGAATCGTCAAACGAATCACCGAAGTTCCCAAAGAACCTCTTTGCCAAGCCTCTAAAACCTGAGAAGCCAAATCGTTGGAAGTGGCCTCAATCACCTCGCGCATCTTTTTATCCACGACGTTTTCAAAACTGCCGTTTTCAGTGTCGTAGCGTCGCGAAACGTCGGCAATAGCGCGGCCGTTACTAACCTGAACAGCGGTCATCCGCACCTCGATGCGATAGTTTTTACCAGAGTCGGTTTTATTCAGAACGACCTGACCATCAATCAACAAAGGGGCGTTAAAATACTGCGAGAAAAACTGTGCATCTTCGCCCGCCACACGCTCATTTTGAAAATCGACAGGAACCGCTGTTCCCAGACCGGCGTCAATCGGCTTCATCGCGAAGAAGTTATTTTTTTGGAACGAGTTGCGCATAGCCTCTTCCAGAATACGCGCTTCTTTAATTAAAAAAGCCTGTTGCGATTTATCGCCCGGAAGCCACCAGCGATAACTTTTCCCCTGCACTCGATCAATCCAACTGATCACCGGTAGAACCACAGGAATAGTATCGTTTTCGTTTAAGAGAGTGCTATCCTGAAGCATTTGCTTAAGATCGCGCAACGACACCTTTAAAGAAACGGACATTTTGTATTCCGTTCCTTCCTGAGTTAAGGACGACGCCTTGGCAAAAGGAATATACCGAGCCGAATTTTTAATAATCTTCGATTGAATCAACGACTTATTCTTAGAAAATCGGTCTTCGCCAATAAGTTCTTTGATGATTTCTTCGGAAACTTTCTGCGAAGCCTGATCCTGAATATCACGACGAGCCCCCTGCGGAGTGGCTTCCTGAGAGACCCCGGTAAAGTTGCGATCGATTAATTCAGATTGTTGAGCTTTTACGGGACTATTTAAAAAGAACATCCATGCTGCCGCCATCACAAAAGCCAAACGCATTACTAACTCCTTAACTCGATAAAATCAGTGCGACCGAAAACTGAGTGCACACCTTCAAAGAATTCATTATTCACAGCTATACCCATCGTTTCCGCCGAGTCCATCAACACTCGACGACTGACTTCAGGGATCTCGATTTCAAAACTCACTGATGTCGATCCCGGATAGTCCTTCATTAAAGAGTGTAAACGGGGATAATCGGCAGGATCAATTTTATCCAGACGAAGCACCATACGTTTTGTCTTTTTTAGGATGTCCTCCATCGGCGAAACACTATCTACCATTATCTTAGCAACACCTTCTTCAACCTCAAGTGCGCCGCCAATCAAGACCGGCCTTTCATCGCGAAGCTGGGCTTCGAATCGTGCATAAGAGTCTGGGAAAATCACCAATTCGCAGGCGCCCGTCAGATCTTCGATCTTCCCAAAAGCCATGCGCGTCCCTTTTTTCGTAATAAGCTCGCGAAGCTCGGTGATGAGTCCTGCGACCACCACTTTCTTTTTGCCCGCGTCCCGATTCTTCCAGTCTTTTTTTGCGGCCTTTAGCGCTTCGGCTTCCGCCGAACCTGGTGCCGGCATTTGCGCCGGAAGCTCTATCACCTTGCACGTTGTCCAGATTTCAGAAAGTGTATCAAAGCCCTTCAAAGGATGATCACTGAGATAGAAACCCAAGACTTCTTTTTCGTAAGCCAGCGAAGCTGTCCGACTCCAAGGTTTGGTTTCTTCCAAAGTCACCTTGGTTTCCGTCGAAGGCCCCAGATCAAAGAGCGAAGCCTGTCCAAGTTCTTTGTCCTTTTGCAGACCTTGAGCCCGATCAAGATACTTCTGATATCCCGCCATCAGTTGCGCACGATGTCCGCCAAAACCTTCAAAAGCTCCTGCTTTAATCAAACACTCAATCACCTTTTTATTGACGCGACGAAGATCGATAGAATTAAAAAACTCATCCAACGAGTTAAACTTTTTATCCGGAAGACTGTTGCGTGCCTCAATGATGGCTTCCACCGCCCCTTGCCCCACACCTTTGATCGCGCCAAGACCGAAATAGATCTCGTCGCCATGAGCACCGAACAAATACTCAGAGAAATTTACATGCGGAGATTTTACCGTAATTCCACGTTTTGCAGCATCCTTAGAGTACTTAACGATTTTTTCCGTATCCGAAAGCTCGGTACTGAGAAGGGCCGCAAAGAACTCTACCGGGTAATGACACTTCAGCCACGCCGTTTGTAGCGTCACAACGGAATACGCGGCAGCGTGAGATTTATTGAAACCGTAGTCCGCGAACTTATACATCAGATCAAAAAGCTCTGACGATTTTTCCTTGTTATGACCTCTTTCGACCGCCCCTTGCATGAAGCGCTCGCGGTGTTTATCCATCTCTTCTTTGATCTTTTTACCCATCGCTCGACGAAGCATATCCGCTTCACCCAACGAGTAACCGGCAATCTTCGAAGCGATCCCCATCACCTGCTCTTGATAAACCATGATCCCATAAGTTTCAGAAAGAACCTCACGGGTGTCTTCAAGCAGATATTCAACAGGGGCCTTGCCATGTTTACGGTCCGTAAAATCCGGAATGTTTGCCATCGGACCGGGACGATACAGCGATGTGATGGCCGTGATATCCGCAAAAGACGATGGACGGATCTTACGAGTGGCGTCGGTGATACCCTCACCCTCGAACTGGAAGACGCCGGCGGTGTCCCCGCGGGACATCATCTCAAAAGTGGCCGCGTCGTTCATCGGGATCATCTTTGAGGTGATCTCTTTGCCACGATTTTTCTTAATCAACTTCAACGCCATGTTGATGTGAGTCAGGGTTTTCAGACCCAAGAAGTCGAATTTGATCAGCCCGATTTTTTCAGCATGCTTCATGTCGTACTGAACGACTTGCTCGCCATCTGCGCCTTTATATAAAGGCGCATGCTTCACCAATTGTCCGTCACCGATAATCACACCGGCGGCATGAATCCCCGCATTTCGCACCATCCCTTCCACGCGCTGAGCAAGGTCGACCAAGGTGGCGACGGTGGGATTCATTTCCATCATCTCTGTTAAACGAGGCTCCATCTCCAGAGACTCTTTAAGGCTGATACCCAATTTATCAGGGATAAGTTTGGTAACCTGATCCACCTCTGAAAAGAGCATACCCAGAACACGTCCCACGTCTTTAAGCGCGGCCCGTGTTTGCAGCTTACCGTAAGTGATAATTTGCGAAACGGATTCCTGGCCATATTTTTCCGTCACGTAACGAATTACTTCTTGGCGCCGATCCTGACAGAAGTCGATATCGAAGTCTGGCATCGAAATACGTTCGGGATTTAAGAAACGTTCAAAAAGAAGGAAGTTTGGAAGAGGATCCAGATCTGTAATTCTTAAACAATAGGCAACCAAAGAACCTGCTCCCGATCCACGACCAGGACCGACGGGAATATCATGATCCTTGGCCCAACCGATGAAGTCTTGAACGATCAGAAAGTAACCGTTAAAGCCCATGCGATCAATAATACCCAACTCATAATCCAGACGACTGTAATATTCTGGCTTCTTATCTTCGGGCACGGCCTCCCCGCGTTCGGCGGCCTCTTCAAAGCGGACCAGCAAACCTTCTTTCGCACGGCGGGCAATATCATCTTTTAAGGAAACACCTTCAGGCGTCGGGAAAGTGGGAAGATGGTAAATGGGCTTTCCATTTTCATCTTTCAGTTTAAACTTCACATCACAGCGTTCCGCCACCTGCAAAGTGTTGCTAACGGCCTCGGGCACATCAGCAAAAAGCTCCTGCATTTGCTCTGGCTTTTTGAAGTAGAATTCGTCTGTGCCCAAACGGAAACGATGCTCATCACTTAAAGTTTTATTGGTGCCGATACAGATCAACACTTCTTGCGCAATCTGATCATCCTGAGTCATGTAGTGAACATCGTTACTGGCGACAACCGGAACACCTGTGATCTTGGACGCTTCAAGCAGGAATGGATTGATCTGATCCCACTCGCGCACACCGGTACGGCACATTTCGAGATATAAACGATCATCGAAAATTTCTTTAAGCTGACGAATTTTTGCCAAGGCAGCATCAGGACCTTCACGCAGGAAAGCATCGGCCACTTCTCCGCGTAAGCCCCCAGTCAAACAAATCAAATCTGAATTGTATTCTTTGATCACTTCATAATCGATGCGCGGCTTCCAGTAAAAACCTTCCTGATAACCGATCGTCGAAAGCTTGCTGAGATTTTGATAACCTTTAAGATTCTGCGCCAGAAACACCAAACGGCGCGGCCCCACATTCACCTGATCGCGATCTTGTTTTTTTTCAAGACGCGATCCCGGTGCGATATAAGCATCCAAACCTAAGATAGGTTTGACGTTATTATCTTTGCAGGCGAAGTAAAACTCCACGGCACCGAACATGTTTCCGTTGTCGGTCAAGGCCACCGCCGGCATGTTCATAGCGGCCGCCTTTTTGGCAATAGCTTTTACCCGGGCCGCAGCTTCTAAAAGGGAATATTCGGAGTGAACGTGAAGATGAACAAAAGACATGATAATTTCATATCTTAGGCCCTTTTTTTATTCAATAAAAGGGGCACCCAGACCCTCACTTCTCACGCTGCATTAAAAGCCGTTAAACTTACTGATAGAATGAAGTTCAACACCCGCTGGAACGAACACGGAATTCAAGTCCAACTCATCGTTTTTAACAGGAATTTTGATCGTTTTTTGGCCCAATCCCGCATCTAACACGATTTTAAGTCGCACTCCAGAAATCGCGGATGGTGACGTCGCTCCATCAATATTCCACAGGGTCACCTGATCCTCCAGAATCTCGACCTTATCACTGTCGGGAACCGTCGGGTCTTTTTCCAAAGAAAATTCCATCACACTGATGCCGTAACCAGCGGCCGTCTCCATATCGACCTGGATCTTCTGCTTTAAAGCTTCATTGGCGTATTTAATCAGCAGGGCTGCTTTCTTGCCTGGCGCCGGCGCCACAAAATCGCGATCGCGCGTGCTATCCTGAGTGATGGCTCCGATGTAGCGATAAGCCAAAGAGGAATTCGGAACAGAGAGCGAAAATGGCTGAGTCACTTTTTCTTTCCACTGCAAATCATTGAACGACATGATCAAGCGGCCGGTGGCAATATTGAAAAGGCGATATCCCGTCATTTCCGCGCAACACCCTCCTAGACCACTCACCAAAACAGGCTGTTCGGGGTGAACGTTCACTTCTGTCGCGGACTCGGTACGTTGCCACAGTGGGGTTTGCAACTTATCGCCCGTGCGCACATTCCACGACGAGGTGCCAACGATGCCTTCCGCGTCCAAATATCTTTGTACAGTCTTTTTGATATTCACTAAGAAAAGTTTTTCGCCGCCATCCGAGGTGTATTGTCGAGAAAGCTCAAAGTCCTGGGATTGAATCAAGGTCGAACGAAGTTCTGATTTTGCATCTTTGTATAATTTAAAACTGGCCGGACCTGAGACTTCATAAAGAAGTTCACTGCTGGCGGCCATGGCGGCAAGAGCAGACAGAACAATTAACAAAGTAACGGCTTTAGAGAGGCGGAAGAAGTTCTTTTTTGTTTTCATGCGCTGAAAACTACCGACTTCTTCCGCAGTTTTCGAGTTACAAAGACACCATTAAAACCGATTAATAATTAGCGCAAGAAAACTCAAAAGGCTCACCAGAAAGAGTTGGCGCATCACCAAAGTCAAAGAGCACCTAGAGCTGCATCTTTATCTCTACATTGCCAAAACGAATGAAGACAGATTCC